>JAGLDW010000683.1 GCA_023145395.1 Lentisphaeria bacterium
AACATGTTTCTCAATTTCTCCATCCTGCCCCTGCGCGCCATCTCTGTTCTTGGCTTCGTCGTCTGTCTCGGCGGATTCGTCCTCGGCGCCGTTGCACTCGTCGAGAAGCTCCTCAATCCCGACCTCGTCCCCGGCTGGGCGGCGCTGACCGTTGCCACGACCCTATTCAGCGGCGTGCAGCTTCTCATGCTGGGCATGCTCGGCGAGTATCTCGGCAGCATGTTCCTCAGCCACAATCAGACTCCGCAGTACGTGGTTCGCGAAACACTCCCCCGAAACGACTGATGGAACCAGACGTCTACTGCAAAATGTTCGAGGTGGAGACCACGCACTGGTGGTACGTGGGTCTCCACAAATTGCTGATCCAGTTGCTGCGGCAGCACTGTGACGCGTCGGATGTTCTGCTCGATGTGGGTTCCGGCACCGGACGCTGGCTGGAGTTCGCTGGGCAGTGTGGGTGCCGGACCATGGGCCTCGAGCGCAATCGCCAGGCTCTGGATCTTGCAGCCGGGCGCGGACTCCGCAACCTCGTCTGCGGCGAAGCGGAGGCACTCCCCTTCCCGGATGGAACTGTGGATGTGGTCACGTGCATTGATGTGTTGTACCATGTGGGCGTGACTTCGGAGGGGCGGGCTCTGGAGGAGATCCGGCGCGTTCTCCGCCCGGGTGGCTTGCTGGTGCTGCAACTCCCCGCGTTCGAATGGCTGCGCAGTTCGCACGACACCGCCACCCATGGGCGGCGCAGATATTCCCGACGGGAAGTGGCCGCGCTCCTAAACGCCGCCGACCTGCAGCCCATCCGCGTGACCTACCGAAACACTCTCCTGTTCCCCCTGGCCTGCGCCGTGCGACTCTCTCGCAGGCTCCTGCGCGCTCCGGGAGCCACGCAGTCCGATCTCAACTCACCGCCCGCCCTGCTCAATAGCCTGCTCCAAAATGTGCTCTGTCTGGAAAACAGGCTCCTGAGCGCAAATATTTCCCTTCCCTTTGGCCTCTCCGTGCTTGCAGTGGGACGCAAGACGTGAGGCAGCTGCAAGACAAGCGCAGGAGATAGATACCGTGGCGAAATCGAAGACCTTGAAGAAGACCGAGGCGTCGGGCAAGTATCGCTATCCGAGCTGGAAGACGACGGACGAGCAGGAACTGGAGATTCGCAGGGAACGCGCCCGCAGGGAGCCCATGCGCTTCAAGAAAACGGGCGGCGTCCATCGCGTCTTCGGCAACTATGAGGTGTGGCGCACGGACGCGGAGCCGGGACAGGCGCAGCTCTACCGCGTCGAGCTGCGCTCCTTCGGGCGGCTTATCAACACCTGCGACTGCCCGGACTTCGAAAAGAGCGCGCTCGGCACGTGCAAGCATGTGGAGCATCTCGTAGCGCATGTGCCGGGGAAGCACTCGCCAACGGAATCCACGAGTGTGGAGATCTTCCTGGACTACACGGGCGAGAAGACCACACCGGAGCCCGCCATTCATATTCCGGCGAAGATCAGACGTCGGGCGAGAGACTTCATCGAGCCTTTTCTCGATGCCGGAGAGAAGCTGAAGCGTCCCTACGTGCAAACCCTGACCGTTCTCTTTCGGCGCCACGAAGAAATCAGTGTCCGCGTCCGTCAGGATGTCCGCATTTCCCGAGCCGTGCGCAAATGGCTCGAGCGCATGCTGCGTCGCGCGGAGTCGGAGCGACTGGCCAAGCGCTACGGAGACGAGCTGCGCGACGGTGCCGGAAGCACGGGGTTTCTGCGTCTCCCTCTGTACGACTACCAGATCGACGGCATGCTCCACCTCGCGTTCAAAGGGCGGGCCATGCTGACGGATGAGATGGGGCTGGGCAAGACCGTCCAGGCCATCGCCGCCGCCAACGTGCTCCAGGAACTCTACGGCATCCGCCGCGTGCTCGTCGTGTCCCCCGCCTCCCTCAAGACGGAATGGGAGGAGCAGATCGACAAGTTCACCGCTCTGCCGGCGGAAGTGCTCTTCGGCGGACGCAAGGAGAGGCTGCACGTCTACCAGGCCACCTCCGCCTTCTTCCTGCTCACCAACTACGAGCAGATTCTGCGCGACTGGCGGGAGATCAACGAGCGCTTTCGGCCCGATCTAGTCATTCTCGACGAGGCCCAGCGCATCAAAAACTGGAAAACGAAAACCGCCAGGGCGGTGAAAGCGCTCGAGTCTCGTTTCGCCTTCGTCCTGACTGGCACACCGCTCGAAAACCGCATCGACGAACTCTACTCGCTGACCGAGTTCGTCGATCCCACGCTTTTCGGCAGCCTCTTCCGCTTCAACCGCCGTTTCTACAACTTCGACGCGGAAGGCAAGACCGCAGGCTTCAAGAACCTGCGAGAAATGCACGAGACCGTCACCACCGTCATGCTGCGGCGTCGCAAGGACCAGATCGCCGAACAGCTTCCCGAGCGCATCGACAACAATTATTTTGTCAAAATGACTCCGGAACAACTGAAGCGCTACGAGGACTATCAGCAGGTCGTCAACATTCTCGTGCAGAAAGCGAAGGCACGCCCCCTGACCCCCGCTGAACACGACCGCCTCCAGCAATGCCTCAGCTGCATGCGCATGCTCTGCGACACCTGCTACATCCTCGATCAAACCATCACCGCGTCTCCGAAGGTGGACGAGTTGATCAAGGTGCTCAACGACCTCTGGGACTCCAAGCAGGACCGCAAGGTGATCATCTTCTCCGAGTGGACACGCATGCTTGATCTGGTGCGGGAGCAACTGGAGAACAACGAAGTCGCGTATGCGTTGCACACGGGTTCCGTCCCGCAGAAAAAACGCCGCGACGAGATCAATCGTTTCAAGAACGATCCCGAATGCCGCGTCTTCCTCTCCAGCGACTCCGGCAGCGTGGGACTAAATCTGCAGGTGGCCAGCGTCGTGATCAACCTCGACCTGCCCTGGAACCCAGCCAAGCTCGAGCAGCGCATCGCCAGATGTTGGCGAAAACATCAGCGAGACACGGTCAATGTCATCAACATCATCGCCGAGAACAGCATCGAGCAGCGCATGCTCGGAACACTCAACTACAAGCAGGGCCTGGCCGACGCTGTGCTGGATGCGCGCGGAGACATGGAGGCAATCGCCAAACCGGACGCCCGGAACAAATTCATGGAGCGTCTGGCCACCGTGCTCCAGGATTCCTTCGCAGAGGAAGTTTCGAAGCTGCGAACACCCGAGCCCGGCGAGACCCCACCTGAAGAAAAACTGCGGCAGGAAATTGCCGTGACCCTTGGGAATCGCGTCCAGTTCTGCGCGGGACTCCATGACGAGAAGGATCGATGCCCACGCAGCATTCTGGCCGTGTCAGCCACGCCGGAAAAGGTGCGCGATGAACTTGTCAAAGCTGCAAGCGATGCTTTTGGACAGTCGATTCCCCCGGATGCTGTGCACGTCATCGACTGCGATACGCATGCGCTGCTCCAATCTCTGGCGGCAGCGGGACTCATCACCATCAACACGGAGAGCATGGAGGAGTTCTATCGAAACGATGTCTTCGAAAGTTCGGAGGCCGATACCTGGTCGGAACGAGCCGCCATGGCCACGCCCCTATGCGAGCAGGCTGAACGAAAGCTGAAAATGGGACGTGTGCTCTTCGCGGGCGGCTTTCCTGCGGAGTCCGCAGAACCCGCTCTCGAGGCCACGCGCACGGTGGGGCGCGCGCTCGCCGTGCTGTCTCTGCCGGAAGTGCCCAAGGCGGCGCCGGCCAAGCTCCTGCCGGAGCACGTCCAGATAATCGCCGCCCTGCCCGACTTTGATCCAGGGCTGCTCGATGTCCTTCAACTCTGCCTACAGCCCGATCCGGAGATCACGGAACCGGAAGACCTTCTCGCCGCGGGTTCCGCTTTGCTCGAGGATCTCAAGACCCGCCAAGCTAGCCCGGCGTGACAGTAACGCCTCAGTTACGTGGGGA
>JAGLDW010000684.1 GCA_023145395.1 Lentisphaeria bacterium
ATCCAGTTTTCTTGCTAACGGGTTTTTACCCTGCCATACTGGCTTTTAATCCGACGGACATAAATACCCGCCGCATAGGAGTTGCATGGATGCTTTGAAAACCATTTTCGAAACGATTGTCGGTTCGAGCGAGATGAGCCCGTTTCTGGTGGTGAGTATTTTAATTCTGGCAGGGGTGCTGGGCGGTTGGCTGGCGGGTCTGCTTCGACTCCCGCACATTACCGGCAATATCCTCGGCGGCGTGCTAGTGGGGCCGGCATGTCTAGGGGTGATTGGAACGCATAGCGAAATGCTGGCGTTGCAGCCCCTCTCGACCTTTGCGATGAGTTTGATTGCCGTCAGCATCGGTGGCCACCTTTCCTATCGTCGCATCCACAACTCCATCCGCCGCATTATCTCGATCTCCATCATGGAGGTGACGACCACCGTAACGGTGGTGATCGGGGTGGCGCGGTTGTTCCATATGGATTGGCCGATGTCGCTGATGCTCGGCGCGATTTCGGCGGCCACCGCCCCGGCTACGACGATTGCGCTGATCCGCGAACTTCGCTGCAAGGGGCCGTTTGTGAAGACGCTGGTTTCGGTCGTCGCGCTGGACAATATTTTCTGCATCCTGTTGTTCGTGATGATGCGCACGTTTGTGGACGCCTATTTCGTGAGCGGGGAAACCACGAGCCAGATCGACGATGCCCTGCTGCTCTCGGCCTACCACCTTGTGGGTGCGCTGGTGCTGGGCATTGCGACGGGGTGGGTGAGCAAGACGCTGGTGAGCAAGCCAAAGTTCCACGACTTCAGCACCATCTTCGTGGCCATCATAGTGTGCGATGGCCTGGCGGCCTATCTGGGTTTGAGTCCGCTGCTGGTCAACCTCTTCTTCGGAGTCTATCTCGGAAACAGCTCCAAGGTGGCGGAAAAGCAATTGACTACGCTCGAGCCGCTGGAGCCGATTCTTTATATCTGCTTCTTCACGCTGGCAGGAGCCTCGCTGCATCTGGATTCGATGATGCAGGTCGGCGGACTGGCGCTGGTCTATTTCGCCTCGCGCTTCATCGGTAAGGGGCTCGGTGTCGCGTTGGGCGGAATGATCGGGAAGTGCTCGACGCGGCTGTGGCAAAACATGTCGTTTTCGCTGGTGCCCCAGGCCGGTATTGCCATTGGGTTGGTGGTGCTACTCGATGGTGACGAAAATATGCCGCTCGAAATGACGAATGCCGTCGGCGCCATCATTCTTGCCGCAGTAACGATCAACGAAATCGTCGGTCCGTTTTTCACCAAGGCGGCCTTGCTGCGGTCGAAAGAGGCGGGCCGCGACCGCCAGCGCCTCGTTGAGTTCTTGGCTGAAGAGTTCATCACCGTCGACCTCCGCGCTCTCGACAAGTGGGATGCCATCCGCCAGCTGGTGGCCTTTCTGATGCGCACGCACCGCGTCGAGCATGTGAGCAAGGAGGAGCTATACCAAACCGTCGTCGAGCGCGAGAAGGAGACCTCCACCGCACTCGGGCACGGCATCGCCATCCCGCACGGGCACATCAAGAAGGGCCCCGCCATCCAGGGCGTGCTGGCCATCTGCCGCGACGGGATCGACTTCGACGCCCCCGATGGCGAAGACGTCAAGTTGATCATGCTTATCGTGACACCGGAAGACCAAAAGGATATGCACCTCAAGGTGCTTGCGAGCCTCTCCTCGATGGTTCGCGACGAAGCCATCCGTACCCGCATCATCGCCGCTATCAGTCCGGAAGATGCGATGGAGGTCTTCGAAAGCGAAGAGGCCCGCGGCTACAACTATTTCCTCGACTGAGTCGAGATATCCTGAACCAGTACGGCATTCTTCGTCTGGCTCCATTTAATCTCCAGATCGAAGAGGCGTGTGCCGAAGATCCGGTCGGGATCGTCGGATTGATAGGCGGGGCGGGGATTATAGGCGAGCATGTCGGCGATGAGTTGCCGCAATGCGGGGCGGGTTTTGTTTCCCAGAATTTTGATGGCGCGTTCCGCCTCATCCGAAAATGCGACTGTGTTGGAGGCCTCCGGAGGGTGGTTCGCAAAGGCACCGGTGGCGGTGGGGAGGCAGTCGGCATAGGGAATGTAGGGCTTGATATCGAGCACTGGGGTTCCATCAAGAAAGTCGCCGCCTCCGAGTCGTAGCTCCGTCCCGTCCACACCGAGAAGCTCAACCACCGACAGGCCG
>JAGLDW010000685.1 GCA_023145395.1 Lentisphaeria bacterium
CGGCAGAAGCAGGTGTCAATGGCTGTCTCGGTTTCGTTCGGGAGCGTGCCCATGAGCGATTTTCCTTCGCGCGCCAAGTCACGGGCTCTCATTTCGAGGGCGTGGATCTTGGCCACGGCTTCCTCGGCATCGCGTTGGTCTGCGATGGCGGTTTTGGGCAGTTCATCCGCTAGGGCAAGCTGCCGAATGTAACCTGCGACGGGGGCGAGCGCATTGGCGAGAGCCTGTAGTCTGGCGTTCACTTCTGGGGCGGTGGTCGAAAGCTCCAGCGCTTCCGCCACGCAGCGTTCCATGACAATCATGTCGGTGGCAGTGTACTGATCGAACTCAAGGTCTCGCCATTTCTTGCCGAAATCGAAGGGATCTTCACGACGTTCCCATGCCTTCTCGCATTGCTGGTAGTAGCGCTGCATGGGTTCTTGGGCGGGACCGTAGAAACGGCTGCAGAAGCGCTGCATCAACTCGTCAATGTCGGCATCGGGGTTCCAGAGCAGCTTGGCGGTCAGCCATACCCTTGGCCCGTCGAGTTCCCAGGTTGCCATGCGCTCGGGCTTGTGCTGATAGACCTCGGCATAGACTTCACGGACATTGTGCCGACGCAGAAATTTGAGGTACTTGGCCCAGCGATGCGGGTAGAACTTTGGAACCGGCTTGCCGTGCAGCCAGAAGTAGACGCCAAGGTTTGGCGCGGCCTTGCTCCACTCGACAATCGTCTCGTGGTGGTCCCGCAATGTGGGCACGACCGCGTAGATCAGCGTGTTGTCACGAAGCTTGACCTGCACCGGCACAGCGGCTGTTCCCTTGCCTCCATAGGCCAGACAGCTGATGAATTTGTCGGGATACTCGTCGCGAACCCCGTCGGCCACCGCATTCATGAAGAGGAAGTAGCGGTCGCTGATTCCCTCGACCCCCGGCGGATCGAGCGCGCGGCACTTGTCGCATTCGCAAAAGCCGAGACCATCGTTCTGCGAGACGCTGAACGCGCTGATCCAGGGCTGCTTCTTGAATTGGCGCTTGGCGGCATCCACGCAGAGCTGGATCACCTGCGGGTTGCTGGTGCAGGCTTGCCAGTTGCTGCTGGGGTTCTGCTTCGTGGGTTTCCGCCGTTTGCCGTCCACCAGCGAGAAGTACTCGGGGTGTTTCTCGTACATTTCTGGTCTGAGCACCCGCCAGACGTTGTGATGGAAGTGACTGCGTATCTCGCGACCAGTCAGGTGGATGCGGTAGTGGGCCATCTTGGCCTTGCGTATGCCGGAAAACTTTCGCGCCCGAAAGGCTGGTTCGGAGAGTTGTTCGCGCACAGTTGCCGTCAAGCGATCCATTTTTGGAATCACGGTGCCGTGTTCCCCAGGCCAGACCCAGAGAACCCCAGCGTAGCGCTCGAGAAACTCGGTGGCCGCGTAGAAGGTGCTCACAGACCGAGCACCGAGAAGCACCAGATGCTGGGCATCGTGGGGGTGAACCACAAAGCCGTCCAGATCGAGACCTTCCGGGAGCAACTCGAGACTCTT
>JAGLDW010000686.1 GCA_023145395.1 Lentisphaeria bacterium
TGTCTTGCCGCCTCCCATTTCCTGGAAAACCCGTTGAATGAGTTCTGCGGCCTCCTTCTCCTCAATTTCCGGCTGTGCCGGGAGAAGGATTCTGCAGCGAGGTCTGCCATTGGCGAAAAACACATAGGTCTGCCGAGACCGGCCGATGCTCTCCTGTCCTGGTAGACCGGCGCGGCGCAGCGAACTGCAGCCGGTGCCGGCGATTAGCAGGATGGTCGTCAGCAACAGGGAAGCGTCAAGACGCAGGCGGACAATGTTCTTCATGGCCATTCTTCTCCTTTTTCGGTTTAGGGTATTCGGACAGGTGAGTACTCTACGGTTTGAAGATCCGAAAAACACCCGCCGCTCTTTGAAGGGCTCAATCCGGACGGCGAATCCCGCCGAGCGGGACTAAAACCGCAAATCGTGGAGGGCGAGACTCCCGGCGAGCCATGTCTTGCGAACTGCGCAGAACGTGTCTCGGATGGGGTTTGAGCATTGCGCGGCTCAGCGGGAGCTTTGCCCTCCCGGATTTGCGGAGTTCGCACTGGGCTTGGCTCGTCAGAGCCTCGCCCTCCATGAACTGTGCAGTTCGCAGCGCGGATTCGCGGTCCGGAGCCCCCCTTATAGTCTTTCCAGACTTATTAATCAGGTGTTGGAACCGTTGTCTCTCGTTTCGCAGGGAGTTGATTTTATGCAGAAAAATCGGTACGTTAGAGAAGCGATGCCACAACGTATTTTTCTAGAGGATTCTTTCAGTATGACTCGGTTTTCGGGAACTCGGACAAGATGGTTGGCTCGGTTTTCAGAACCGATGGGCCGGCTGGGCTGGAGTTGTCCAGCTATCCAATTCGTGGTGGTTGTCTCTTTGAGCTTGTCTCTAGTGTCTAGTGTGCATGGGCAGGCTCCGCGCCAGCAAGCAGCCGCAGGTCAAGAAGTGGATTTGGGCGAGGGACTTTCTCCTGACCGGCTACGCTGCACGTTTCAGGTTCTCAATCCCTCCAAAACGGCACCCATGAAGGTTCGTCGTGTTCGAGCCTCCTGCTCCTGTGTGCGTATTCTTTCCTATCCGGCGGAGGTGTCGGCCGGTGGTGTCGGCGCGCTCGAAGTTCAGGTGTTTCCAGAAAAAATAGGTCCGTTCCAGTACAAGATCTGGGTGGAAACTCCAGATTTGCCAACACAGTTCCTGACCTTTCGGTTGCGAGGCACGGCCACAGCCATCTGGAAGGAGAGCAAGAAGAGCGCGAAGAGGGATATTCTCCCTCAGTTGCTGACGATTCCCCGGGTGCATGTCCCCGAGGATTGTTTTGTGTCGGTCCAGAAGATCTTGAAAGACCACCAGTCAGAGCGGAGGTTCACGCTGGTGGATGTCCGAGGCGAGGCGGCATACCGTGCCGCCCACATTCCCGGCGCTCTATCCCTGCCGGTGTTCGCGCTGCGCACCAGTGTACTGCTAAAAGGGAAAGACGTGATTCTCGTGGGGCGTGGGCACGGCAATCTGCGCCTGCTTCGGGAGTGCCAGGCGCTCCGAGAGCAAGGGGCGGTCGCATCCGCGTTTGCGCTCAAGGGGGGGATGAACTCCTGGATCAACGGCGGCGGAGCGGTCCAAGGCGCTCCGAACGCGCGCAAGAAGATGGCATTGCTGCCGCCTGTTGTATTCCACCAGATTCGAGGGTTTTCCGGATGGTGTTTTCTAGAGGTCGCCTCCCAGCGGGCGGAGATTGCAGCCGAGCTGTTTCCGGAGAGCACATGGGTGACTCCCGAGCAGCTTTCAGGGGATCTTGACGCTTTGCGCGGTGCCGCGTCCGATTCGCGACACTCGGCCTTCTGGGTGTTGATCGCCAATGAAACGGGTGACTACCGAGGGCTGAGAGAACTCGAACAAGATCGGTCGGATATGGCGCTTTTTTTTCTAGACGGCGGCTTGCGTGGCTATAGGGATTTTCTGCGGTTGCAGTCGGCGCTGCAAACCAAGGCGACCGTTTCGAACCGGGTTGCGAAACCGTGTGCCGGGTGTCCGTGAGAGGTTGGCGCGTGTAAGGCGGAGTGGCACGGCGAGAAGTGAACGAGATGGAGATCTGGGTGCATATTGTGGGATGGCATAGAAGTTTGTGGTGTGTACTGCTGTTTTCCCTCCTCGGGGAAGGGCTTTGCGGGCAGCAGGTGTTCACCCCGGCACAGGCTGATTCCCGGTTCTCCGTTGTTCGGACGATTCGGTACGGGTTCACCGTGCGGAACTTGCGGAACACGGTGGGTCCGACTGGAAGGCTCCGAGTGTTCGCACCAGTGGCGGCCACAGGCTCTCAGCGCTGCACTCGCATTGAGACCTCGGAGCCGGCGGAATTGGAAACCGATAAACTAGGAAACCAGGCGCTATTGTTTGCGGTGGACCACCTACCGCCGTTCGGGACCCGCATCGTGCGGATCAAGGCGGTTGTCGGCTTTGCCCCCAAGGTGCCGCCCACCGCCGTGCTCGGTCCGGAGGATGCAGAGCGTTTTCTGCGCCCGGATCGGCTGATTGAGGCGGATGATTCGCGCATCTGTGAATTAGCGGTGAATCTTCGGTCTGAAGGCGACCCGCTAGAGACGAGTCGCCGGGCATTTGACTGGGTTGTTCGCCACGTGCGCAAGTCGGGGTACAGCGCCCAGGAAAAAGGAGCCAGGGCCGCGTTGGAAGCGGGGCAGGGCGACTGCTCGGAGATGGCGCTTCTATTTGTTGCCTTGTGCCGGAGCGCGGAGATTCCCGCGCGGTACGTTAGTGGTTGGGTCGTCAAGAAGAACAGCATTTTGAATCCGCATGGGTTCCACAACTGGGCCGAATTTCATGTGGCTGGCGCGTGGCGGGTCGCCGATTGTTCCACTGGCGAGTTCGCGGAAAATGAAACAACCTTTCTTGCCGTGCGCATTGGCACACGCGAGGCGTCTCGAAAATTTCGGGGTTTCTATCGATTCGAGTTACAAGGAGCTGGACTCAAAGCCAGTATGAATCGCGACTGATATCGCAATTCGCCCTTTTGTGATTAGGAGGCTAGCAAAAACACCTTGAACATTCTGCATCCCTGATGCACGACACCTTCCGCCGTCGCTCAATCAGAACATCCTCGGAATAACTCGTTATGCCTGTGGTGTTCTTCCATCACGACGACGAAATCTGCCGCACGTCAGGACGCATCTTTGTCCAACTTATTTCTGCCAGCCTCCTTACTAGAGGAACGAACAGATGACAAAACATTGTTTTCAGCGTGGCGGATATTTGGCTGCCGTGTTCGCGGTGAGTCTGATGGCTGTGTGCCGAATCTCCGCGGGAGAGATTGGCACCTGGTCGTTCGACGAGGGCACTGGTGCCCGGGTTTTGGATGCGGGGCCGCATGGCTCCGACGGAACGATTCACGGGGGTGCCCCCTACACCTATCAGACCCCGAGCGGTCTGGGTTATGCACTCGATTTCAATGGTGCCGACGGGTTTGTGTCCGCTCCCGACCATGCCGCGCGCACATACGATCGGGTCGTGGTGACCAGCGGCGATGTGACATTGGAGCAGATTGCCCTTCCGGGATACGGTGGGGTGTGGTGGGATGCGGCATGGACGCAGCGGCAATTGCTGCAGGCGGACAACCGGTGGGGAGTCGAACTTCAGAATGCAGCCGTTCCAATCGCCCTGACCTGGCGGCAGGGAATGCAGGCGGATTTCCGGGACATTCGCTGTGTGGACGAGGCCGGCACGAAGCTGGACTATTGGATAGGGCAGGCGACGGAGGGGGTCTCTGCGGACATCTGGGTGCTCTTCCCCACGCTGTCTGGCGCGGTGTGCACGGATTTCTATCTCTATTTCGACAACGACACAGCGGTTTCCGAGAGCGATCGGGACACCCTGTTCCCTGCTTCCTCGAATCTCTCGGATGGCAGCGATGGCGCACTCGCTGTGACGGCTGCCGACACGGTGGTCAACACGTACGCCTATCTGACAGGCGTCGCCGCTACTAGCGCCACCACAATTGCTGTGAACGATGGCGCAGGCTTCAGCGACGGCGACAAGATTCTGATCCTTCAGGTGCAGAATGGAACGGACCGAGGGTCGGCGGGCCACTACGAGATCCGAACGATCGCAAGTGGAGGCGGAACAGCGGAGTTCACGCTCGACCAGGGACTGGACAACGGCTATCGGTCTGGCGCTTTCAACACACAGGACGCATGGGTTGCCCAGGTTGTGCGGATTCCGCAATACACCACCGTCACGGTCGAATCAGGCGGTTCTATCGTGGCGCCGGTCTGGGACGGGACCACTGGGGGCATCGTGATTTTCTATGCATCGGGCGCGGTCATGATCGAGTCGGG
>JAGLDW010000687.1 GCA_023145395.1 Lentisphaeria bacterium
TGGCGGCTTGTGGCGGCGGAGAGAGCGTCACGCCTGCTTGTGATGATGCTTTGTGGAATGGGGAAGAGACGGATTTGGATTGTGGCGGGGAATGCAATCCCTGCGCCGCCGGTGGCGGATGCCTGGTGGAAGCCGACTGCATGAGTTCGGTCTGCACCGACGGCAAGTGCATCGGCGCGAGCTGTTCCGACGGGCTGCGCAATGGTTATGAAACCGACGTGGACTGCGGTGGTAACTGCAATGCTTGCCTGGAGGGCGATCACTGCCTCGTGGGCAACAACTGCGACAGCGGCGTTTGTGTGCAGAACGTTTGCGTGGCACCCACCTGCGATGACGGCGTTCAGAACGGCGATGAATTGGGCCCGGATTGCGGGATCGAATGCGGCCCTTGCCCCGCGGGATATCCTTGTTCTGGTTATCAAGGTTGTTTGAGCGAGAGCTGTGTGGCGGGCCTTTGTGCCGAGCCTGCTTGCGACGACGGCGTGCTCAACGGTTCCGAGAGCGACTATGACTGTGGTGGTTCAGCATGCGAACCCTGTGCGGCCGGCGATGTCTGTTTGGTCGGTGGTGATTGCCAGAGTGGTGTTTGTGTCGAGGGGCTTTGTCAGCTTTCGACTTGCGACGACGGCGTGCAGAATGGTGAAGAGTTGGGCGTGGACTGCGCGGGTGGTTGCGAAGGCTGCCCCGGCGGCACGGCCTGCGTCTTGGATACCCATTGCATGAGCCTGCAATGCACCGACGGCATTTGCGAAGCACCGACCTGCGGTGACTTGTTGCTCAACGGCGACGAAACGGACGTGGATTGCGGCGGCAGCTGCCCGCCTTGTCAGTTTAACGAGGATTGTATGTTGTACTCCGACTGTGCCACCGGCATCTGCGGTGAGAACGGTCGCTGTTCGTATGGTGAGCACTGCGCCCATATTCTTTCGGCCTCGCCGGGCGCGCCTGATGGGCTCTACCTCATCGATCCGGAGCAGGACGGCTACCTGCCCTTGTGGGCCTGGTGCGACATGACCACGGATCGGGGAGGCTGGACCCTCGTACTGAACTATCTGCACGTGGGCGGTACCAACCCGCAATTGTACAACAGCCCCGACTCCTTGCCCTGGCGGGTGTCTTCTCTCCTGGGTGATGACGAGCAGGGCACCTATTCTTGGCGTCATACCCAAAACGAGCTCTTTGCCAAACTCGCGGTGGAAGAAATGCGCTTCGAGGGCAGCACCTCGGCCCATGAGCGCCGCATGCATTTCAAAACGGATCTCCCCGGCTGCATCGACTATTTCGCCACGGGCACCGGCTCATGCGCCGGTATCCAGAAGCGCTATTTGCCCCTGGCAGGCCACGATTCCTTGCTGCCCGACTGGGCGGATACGTTCAATTCCGACCGGGCCAATCAGGCCATGACCGACTTTACTTTCTGCGCGGCCGAAGCCCTGGGGCAAGAAGCCTGTTGGGCGGTTCGGGGTGGGGAGGACCAATGGTCCTTGGACCACATTCGGGCCGGCTCGGGTTTTGATACCCTGCACCGGATTTATGTGCGCGCCAAACCCACTCATTGCACGGACAATTCACAGGATTACTCGGAGACCGATTTGGACTGCGGTGGTCTCTGTACGCCTTGCGGCGACGGCGCGAGTTGCAACGAAGACGGGGATTGTTTCGGGCTTTGCCTGGCCGGCACCTGCATGACGCCGCCCAACTGTACCGAAATCCTGGTCTATCGAAGCGATGCGGAAGACGGCATTTACGGCATCGACCCGGATGGCTCCGGTCCTTATTCGCCCATGCAGGCTTACTGCGATATGACGACCGACGGCGGCGGCTGGACCCTGGTGCTGAATTATCTGCATCAGGCCGATACCGATCCCGCAATAGCCCTTTTCATCGACGCTTTGCCGCAACTCGACTCGGGTCGGATGGGCAAGGACGATTCGGGCTCGGATTCCTGGGGCCACGTGGATCAGGCGCTCTTCGCCGCGTTGAACCCGGCCGACGTGCGCTTCTATGCCAAGACCTCGGCCCATGAGCGGCTGACGAACTTCTCTACCGATTCGACTGATTGCATCGCTTATTTGAGTGGTGACGAGACCAAAAGTTGCGGTGACATGACCTGGCAACATCACTTGCTGGATGGCCATGACGCTCGCTTGCCCGCCGCCATGGACGGCGCGGCTCAGCTCGGCGCGGGCTTAGAGAGCGTGGTCATGACCAGTCAGCCCTTCTACGCAAACAATCTGGCCACTTGGAATATTGGCTTTGGAGACTGGAACGTGGACGAATGGCGGGGCGGTATTTCCCAAAACACCCATCATCGAATCTTCGTGCGCTCGGTGCCCAGCCATTGCTCGGACGGGGAACGTTCCGGCGATGAGACCGACGTGGACTGCGGCGGTTCTTGCGCTCGCTGTGGGGTCGATCAGACCTGCGCCATCCATGCCCAATGTGCGACTGGCTTGTGCAGTGATGGTGTTTGCGCCTTGAGCACCGATTGCAGTCAGATTCATTTTAACGACACCACGGCCCCAAGCGGCAACTACCTCGTGGACATCGACGGGGAAGGGGACTTGGCACCCATGACCGTCTCCTGCGACATGCAGACGGACGGCGGCGGCTGGATGCTGGCCTTGAACTATCTGCATCGAGGCGGCACCAGCCCGGCCTTGGCGTCCTTGACCGACCGTCTGCCGCTCCGCGGCGCCGATACGCTGGGCCCCGACGAGTCGGGCAGCGAGCGTTGGGGCAATGCCTCCAACGCCATGTTCGCCTTGTTGGACGTGGACGAAATGCGATTCGACGGCAAGTCTTCCGCCCACGACCGCGTGACCAACTTCGTCACCGCGGACACGGACTGCATCGCTTACTTCGGCACGGGCACCGGCCACGATTGTTCCGGCGTGGTGGTCAACCACCGCATCTTGCCCGGGCACACGGCCATGTTGCCGGCGGCGGCGGATATGCACACCGTCGATTCCGGTGAAGCGGCCATGACCATCCATCCCTTCTGGGCAGGCTGGCATTTCCACTGGATCATGTTGCCCGCCCGCTGGGAGACCGATGACTACGTGGGCAACAACTCGGCCTACACCATGCACCGGACCTGGGTGCGCGCGGAGCCGGAGCACTGCGAGAGCGGCGAGCCCGACGGCGACGAAGAGGGCACCGACTGTGGTGGCTCTTGTACCACCGAATGCGCCACCGTGGCCTTGGGCGAGCCCTGTTCGCTTCACAAGCATTGCGTGACCGGCTTTTGCAACATCAACTCTTGCCAGGCCGCGACCAACTGCACTGAGCTTTTGGAGATCAATCCTGAGACAAAAAGCGGCAACTACCTCATCGATCCGGACGGTCCGGGCGGCATCCCCCTCTTCTTCGCCTCCTGCGACATGACGACCGACGGCGGCGGCTGGACCCTCGTGGTCAACTACCTGCATCAGGGCGGCACGGACCCCGCGGTTCTGCTGCGAGAGAACGACCTGCCCTTGAGGGGCAGCAATATCTTCGGCACCGACGAGAGCGCCTCGGGTTTCTGGGGTCATGCGTCCAATGCGATCATGGCCGCCTTGAACCCCGCGGAAGTACGCTTCGACGGCATCAGCTACGGCGTGCACCGATACATTCACTTCTCCACGTCGCTTGTGAGCTGCGTGGACTACGTCACAAGCGGTCTGGGCACCTTCGATGGCATGCAAAGCTACCATCGCCTCTTGGCCGGGCATTCGGCGCACACGCCGGCGGCAGCGACTTCTTTCTACACGGATCAGGGAGACGAGGCCCTGGTGGCATTCCCCTTCTACCTGGGTGGCACCTACCACTGGGGCATCTGGCAGACCGGCACGGGCATCGGCCGTTGGGAAGTCGACGACTCGGCGGGAGGCCCCGGGCAGCACACGCGGCATCGGGTTTGGCTGCGTTCGGCCGTGACCTTGTTGCACGATGACTTCCAGGATCTCGACATGGCCGGCTGGACCGTCTATGACGAGACCAGCCGTAGTGGTCCTTCGGAATGGTCCGTCAGAGCCGACGGCTGGCTGATGGAGACCTCCAACATCAATGAGATCCTCGATGGCTGGTTTCTCGGCTCCATCCTCTTTTGGGACGATGTGGCCGCAAAGGCCTGGGACGACTACCGCATGAGCGTGCGTTTCTACAACTCGGACAACGACGGCGTCGGCGTGGTCTTCCGCTACACCGACGAGCAGAACTTCTACCGCCTGAACCTCTGCAACGACAACGCTCATTGCGACTTCAGCCGCCTGACCAAGGTGGTCGACGGCGTGGAATCCGAGATCGCCCGCGTCGCGGGTGACGGCTTCATCGAGGATCGCGCCACGCCCCTGGATGTCTGGGTGGAAGGCAATCGCATCCGCATCTGGGTGAACGGCCGCGAGCGTTTCGACGTTTACGACGACGCCCATCCGCAGGGCACGGTGGGCCTGTTCAGCTGGGGCAGCACAACAGTCTACTACGACGAAGTGCGCGTCATGGAAGTCCCATAATACCCGCAAAGAAAGACTGAACTTTTACGAATTAGCGCTTGACTTAGAAAGCCCCTTGAGTATTATGCACCCACCCTGTTGCTGCGGGGTGGAGCAGTTGGTAGCTCGTCGGGCTCATAACCCGAAGGTCGCTGGTTCGCGTCCAGTCCCCGCTACTAGGAGTTTATCATTAAGAGGCTGATTTTCAGCCTTTTTTTGTAGTTAAAAACTA
>JAGLDW010000688.1 GCA_023145395.1 Lentisphaeria bacterium
TGTCCCTCCCTCGTTTGTCAAGGCGTAGAAGGCTTTCCGGGTCTCATAGCCGATCAGTTACGGCCAGGGGTCGTGCTTGCTCTCGTGCCAGCCCAATGCCATGAAGTTTCTCGCGTTGCGTGTTCGGAAAGCGGAGAAAGTAGGTGCGATGGGCCCCATTGCACCCAGGGTCCACCGGGGCCCGGCGGACCTCCCCAAGGCGCATACGGATAGAAACTTCATGGCATTGTCGTGCCAGCCGACGGACACCAGGCGCAAGGTTTTGTAACAGCGTTCCTTGCGTTGAAGCAAGAGAATCAGAACTCGCGGTTCGGGACGTCCCGCACCACTATTGCAGACGACCCAGTGGCTCGGGACCTCCGGGACCGAGGGTGCTTCTTTCCGTATGAAATGCGAGACAGGTCTCTCTTGACCCAGAGGCGGTGCGGCGCGTATATTTGGGGAATGTTTTCGGTCCGGCGACCTAAAGGAGCATGACATGACGATGCACGGTGCATTTGGGGTTCTTACCGAGATGAATGTTGAGATGCCCATGCGGGATGGCGTCGCCTTGCGCGGCAATCTATGGCGTCCCGATGCGGCGGGATCGTTTCCCGCGTTGCTGATGCGCACGCCCTACGGCAAGAGTGTCGGAGGCTTCGAGCGGTACGTGCGCGCAGGCTACGCCGTGCTCTGCCAGGATTCGCGTGGACGCTATGCGTCGGACGGGGACTTTGTGGTGTTTTCGGAGCCGAAGCACCAGGAGGCGGAGGACGGGTACGACAGTGTGGAATGGGTTGCCCAGCAATCCTGGTGCAATGGTCGGGTTGGCACCATGGGTGCATCCTACTGTGCCTGGATGCAGTGGACGCTGGCTCGGTTGCGTCCTCCGCATCTGCTGGCTATGGCTGCTGTCTCCATCCCGACGACGCTTGCCGACGTGGACTGGTGGGGGGCGTTTCGCCCTGGTCGGCGGATCAAGTGGTGGCTGGGGACACTGGCACCGGATCTGCGCAAGCGCGCGGGCATGCCTCCCCCTCACACGCCTGCCGAAGCGAGGCAGATCTGGGATGAACTGGAGCATGGGCGGTGGCTTGGCTTGCTGCCTTGGAGCGAGGTGGTCAACCACCTGCCGCCTCCGCTGGCCGATCACGTCGCCAGTTGGCTGGCGGATCCGGGACGGAAGCCCTGGAAGTTTGCGGAGGCGCACAAGGCCATCACTGTGCCCAACTTGGATGTCACGGGCTGGTACGACCACTGCTGTTCGATCGCGCATCTGCCTGCCATGCAGCAGGACGGCGCCTCCGAGACCGCTCGTAGCCAGACCAAACTAGTCATCGGACCCTACGCCCACAACACGCTGGGCAAGCGCGTCTGCAACGATGTGGATTTTGGCGCCCAGGCGCAGCTGGATCAGGATGGCCTGAAAATCCGTTGGTTTGACCACTGGCTGAAGGAGCTGGACAACGGTGCCGACCGCGAACCGGCCGTGCGGTACTTTGTCATGGGAGCGGGCCGCTGGGAATCCAGTCCGACCTGGCCGCCGCCGGGCGGAGGCGAAAGTACCTTCTTCCTGGCGAGCGATGGTG
>JAGLDW010000689.1 GCA_023145395.1 Lentisphaeria bacterium
CCACGGACAACAGCTCGACAGACGTGACCGTTTCAACCACTCGCGCGCGGTTGACGGGCCTGGGATCGACCGCGCCCACTGCCTATTCCGGCATCCTCGCAGCCGAGTCCAGCGTCGAGGACATCCACGGCAACATCACCGTCTCGCGCACCTACATTGACCGCGCCAACAAGACGGTCTGGAGCGTCACTGACGTGCCCGACTCTACCACCGACGTCGTCTCAGAAACGGTCAACGGCATGCTCGTGCAGGAGACCTCTCCCTCGGGGCACACAAACCACCTCCTGTACGACGCACTGGAACGCCCTGTCGGCGTCACGGACCCGCGCATTTCCTCCTACGACGCCCAGGCCGGGACATGGTCCAACGTGTACGAGACGGGATACAACGGCTATGGACAGGTGAACTGGACGAAGGATCCCGAGGGCAATCAGACCACTTACGGATACGACTCCACCACTGGCTTGCAGACAAGCGTGACCGACGCTCTGAGCAAAGTGAAGAACGTGCACCACGATCTCCGGGGCCTCGTCCTCGGGACGTGGGGCGCCGCCGCCCAGCCCAAGTACTACGAGTACGACGAGTTCGGACGCATGACGAAGCTTCACACCCTCCGCGACGACTCGGTCACCATCTCGTCCTATAAGAGTTTCGCCACGAACTCCGGTTCCTTCGACACCACCACCTGGACCTATCAGAGCTCCACGGGCCTCATGACCGCCAAGACCCACGCGGACGGCAAGGGCACCACCTACGCCTACGACTCAGCCGGACGACTCGCCACCCGCACCTGGGCCCGCACGGTCGGCGGCAACGCGCTCGCCACCACCTACGGCTACGACGACGCCAGCGGACAACTGGTCTCGATCGACTACTCCGACGCCACGACCAGGCTCGCCTACACCTACGACCGCCTGGGCAGGACAAGAACGGTCACGGACGCCACCGGTTCTCGCTCCTTCGCCTACAACTCAAACCTACAGCTATCAACGGAAACCCTCGGCTCCCCCTTCTACGCCAGCAAGATCCTGACGCGGCTCTACCAGGGCGCGGCGGACGTCCCCGGCCGATACGAGGGGCTCCAGGCGGGAACATCCCAGGACCCGGATGCGGATCTCGACGCGACCCATGAGTACGACGCCTACGGGCGCATCCACGCCACGGCCTGGACAGTGGCGTCCGTGAGCAGGAAGGCTGGCTACTCCTACGACGCGAACTCGGATCTGGTCGAGGGCTACGCAGTCCCCGAGGGCGGCGGGGTCACAATCTCCACGGCGACCGTGTTCGAGGACCATCGCGATCTGATCGAGTCGGTGCAGAACGGCTGGGGAACAACAACGACCTCCAAGTACGAGTACACGAACGACGACATCGCCCGACGCACCGACGTGGTGATGACAGGCGACGAGTTCGACACAGACGTGTTCAATCACTACGCCTACAGCGACCGCTCGGAGCTCACTGCGGCGAATCGGTACAACGGCACGGATATCACGGACACCTCGAGTCCCGTCACCGCCTACGACTACGACTTCGACTACGATCCCATCGGCAACCGCAAGACGCGCGCCGTCGCTGGAACGACCACTACCTACACCACCGACCAGCTCAATCAGTACACGGCCGTCACCAGTCTCACGAACCCAACCTACGACCCTGACGGCAACATGACTCTCCTCCCCTCTCCCTCTGGGGGAGGGGCCGGGGGTGGGGGTTGGCTCTGCCAATGGAACGCTGAGAACCGTCTCGTTTCCGCCACCACCACTGACGCCAAACTGGAATTCGTCTACGACTACATGGGGCGCCGCGTTCGCAAGAAGGTCCACTCCGGCACGACCGAAAACTGGACGGAGGACTCGGACACCATATACGTCTACGACGGCTGGAACGTGGTGCTGGAGCTGAACGCCAACAGCTCGAACGCAACGATCAAGACCTACGTCTGGGGACTCGACCTCAGTCAGACCCTCCAGGGCGCGGGCGGGGTCGGCGGACTGCTTGTGGTGGTCGAGAACGACGCGACGAACAGCCCCCGTTACTATCCCTTGTACGACGCCAACGGGAACGTGTCAGAGTATCTGGATTCGACGGGTGGTGTCGCCGCCCACTACGAGTACTCGCCCTTCGGAGATCTCACCGCCACCACGGGCGCTAAAGCCGCCGACTTCGCCCACCGCTTCAGTACCAAGTACCTGGACACTGAGACTAATCTGTACTACTATGGCTCACGTTACTACACCCCCGAGTTAGGCCGCTGGCTCAGCCGGGACCCAATCGGCGAGCGGGGCGGCTACAATCTCTACGGGTTCGTGGGGAACTCTCCATTGGTGTATACCGATCTCAATGGTCTGTTCCCAGGAGTTGCCTATCTCCTCGACATGTACGTGGAACTCGCTGTCCGGACGGGGAACGAGTCTGTGGCAGCCGCGGCTGCAACTACATCGACTTACGCCCGGCTCCTCTTGCCCGATCCTGTTCATATAACTCATGGAGCTTGGGCAAGGTTTGTTGGCTATAAGGAGCTGCAATTCACAAACAGGACTGCCGCCGGACTAGTGGTGGGGACCTCAGTGCCGGGTGGAGGAATAGTCTTCCGTGGGTTCGAGCTCAATGACGGAGTGTGTTTGGAGCCCAATGGCTTCGCAGATCAACTGGATAAGGAGGGTAAGGACTCTCGAAAGCTGCTCATTGGCGGGGAAGGTCTGCTAATTGGGACGTACGTAATGGGGACAATAGGACTGGACGTCAATCTGGGAGGCCCCCATATTTTCCGCACTCCGTGCTCGAATTCCACACGGAGACCCCGGGCACGCCATCACACAAACAGGCAGGGGGCAAATGGGATTGACGCCGATGGTGCCGTGGACCCGGCCCGTGGAAATCCTCGTGGGGTTGATGTGGAAGTCGAGCCGTTTGGCCCAACCAAGCCCGGCTTGCACGGGCCGAAGGCGGAGACTGGGGCAGCGGCAGAGGGAGCATATGTTGAATTTGATCTGCCAGATAGCGCAATTTCCACGAATGTCGGTCCCCGCAACACAGCCCGGATACCAACTAACGAGCCCTTGCCGATACGCAACCTGAACCCGACGATCGTCAAACCCCCCTGGTGGAAGTTCTGGTAATGAAGATACCTGTCCAGCTACTGAAGCTACTTTACTGCGTCTGTCGCCAGGCGGAGCGTTCCATTGACTTCGCGATCCAGTCCGATCAGGGACTTGAGAGGTTGCGGGCCTACTACGAAGGCGGAAGACTGCTACTACTGCAAGAAGCAATGACGGCGATTGCAGGCGATGCGGGGGACTCGCGAGCAGAATCTAGACCTACGACAAGCTTGGCACGCCTGTTTCGCTTGGTCCTGCTTCCGCCGGGCCTTCTTCTGGGGTGGCGCTGGTTCAGCAGGCGTGAGCTGCATCGCTTGCTGTCAACGCTGGTGCTGTTTCATAGCGTGGTTCGTGATTCGCCCCCACCCACCCGCGATGAACTCATAGAGCTTCGTATGAGCTTGCATTCCCGACAGGTCAATCTCCGGTCAGCGACCTTGATTGCGAACCGACTTGAGGCCCTCGCCCAGCGGACGGAGCATTTCGGGCAGAATGACAGAATGGAGTTCATGCCCATCGACCACCTACTCATGCGGTAACCTGTTGCTCCACGGAGTCCCCGCCAATCCCAGTGAAACCCAGTTTTGGGATATCGGGGTCAGATACTGTACTTATGAAAAATTAGGTATTGACATAGCACATTTTCTTCTTTTATGATATCTTAGAGTCAGTATCTCGTCCATAGAAAGTGTGTTTAAGGTTTTCGAGTACAGGAGATGATCGCCCATGCCTCGAAGGCGACGCTACTGGGAGCGGCAGGCGGGGCATAGCGGGTCCTTGATTTGCGACTTGAATGGTTCCTTAAATCCCAAATCAAGGACTGACCTCAAGTCCTGGTGCTTGATGGAAACACGGTTCACGGCT
>JAGLDW010000069.1 GCA_023145395.1 Lentisphaeria bacterium
ACTGGACTTCCACATCGCCGACCTCGACGTACTGAACTCGGGCCAAATCGAAAAGGACCAACTCCGCGTGCGGGATCTGGAGATCTCGACCCTGGTCCTGCCACCAGCACGCGATTGGGAGCCCGAGCTTCTCTCCTGGCTCGACGCCTTCGAGCAACAGGGTGGCACTGTCATCCGCACCACCGACGATCCCGATCGGACATTGCGCGACATCGCGGCACACGTCCAGCCCTCTCTGCCCATGAACGCTCTCGAAGGGGACGCGCGGCGGGTGCTCTCGGTCTGTCGCCGCGACCAGAACAGCCGACGCTGGTTTCTTCTGAACTCGGCTGCGGAGTCCGCAACTCTCGAGTTTCCAAGCGATCTGACACTGCGGGAACTGCCTCTCAGCGATGCCTCCCCTGCCCTGCTCGAGCAAAGCTCGGGCGGCTGGCGACGAACCTTGGCGCCCTTCGAATCCATCCTGCTGGAGGAGAGCCAAACACCTGACACGCAGACACCTCCCCCCGTTGTGCCGATGGCGATTGGTGGTGCCTGCACGGTCCTCCCCCTCTCGCCGAACCTGCTGAGACTCAACACCTGGCGCATGGATCTCCTGGACGAGAAAGGCGAGACGCTCGAGTCGGCCGAAGTCGAAGCGCTGCCCCTGGCGAACCAACTGCAAGCCGCGGGTTTCCGCTTCGCCCCGCAATTCGTGGGGGGCGGGGTCAACCAGCCCCAACTGCGCCTGCCCGCGCTTCGCGTGCGCTACATTGCGGAGTTCGCAGTCGAGTGCGGAACCAGTGCCGCCGCGCTGCTCATGGAACCAGGCTCGGTCAAAGGCGACTGGACGGTGCAGATCAACGACGGACGGCTATTTCACGAAAGGGACTTCAAGACCAGCGCCGCGCACGTGTCGGGAAGCCGCGAGATCGACATTGCCGCCCTGCTCGTCCCCGGCATAAACCGCATCACCTTGCATGTGGCCGCAGACGAGCTGGACCACGGGCTGCGCAATCCGCTCTACATAGCGGGCGACTTCGCGGTCCAATTCCAGCCCATGCGCCTAACCGCACGCGATGCCTCGGGAATGTTCGAGACCTACGAGTCGAATGGACTTCCCTTCTTTTCGGGAAGTGTCGAATACGGCTTCATGATCGACCTGACGACGACACTACCGACAGGCAACATCCTCCTCGAGCCCACCTTCGACAGCCCCTGCGAAGAGGCGATTGAGCTGTCTTTCAACGGAAAAAAATGGCACGCGGCGCCCTGGTCGCCTCGACGTGTCCTAGTTCCCGCAACCGAACTGCGCCAGGGCGCGAACGAAGTGCGTGTCCGCGTCCACACCAGCCTCATACGCGCCTTCGAGGGGCAACGCTTCAACATCGCCAAGCATCGCTATGAGAACGTGGACAGCATACCCGACCATGACTAGGAGCAAGGGTAACGCCTCAGTCTTGTGGG
>JAGLDW010000690.1 GCA_023145395.1 Lentisphaeria bacterium
ACTCGTTGATTTCCAATGCTCCACTCCTCCAGTACTCCATGGGATCGCTATAAGCATGAATCTGAAACCAGCGGAGTTTGGTATGCGTCATCTTGCAGTCACAGCGTTGCTTGCGGTCGGAGTGTCGAGTGGAACTCGCGCCGCCGAGCCCCCCGAATGGGCTCAGGCAAAGCAAGGAGAACACTGGACAGCTCGGGTGTACCACGAGGCTGGGGGCGATCGGTTGCGCTGGGGCTTCCCGGCGGAGACCGACGCAAGCCCCCCGAACGCCTTTTCTCTCGAACGACGGTTCCCCGTTCCGAAGGGTGACCGGATCGCTCTCCGCTTCCAATGGACCGATGACTTTACCGGACCAACCGCCGGCTACCATTTCCTTCGAGTGGAGGTTGAGGATCACGTCGTGTGGGAGACGGATGTGGTGGGGGGCAGCGGCCGCGCGATACCCATGGACCTCGATGTGACGCCGTTCTGTCGAGGGCGGAATGAGGTCCGGGTGCGGTTGACCGCAGAAACGAGGAAGCGAGTCACCAATTTTTGTGTTGTGATTCAGGTAAAGGGAGTACAGCTCATGCCGCGCCAGGAACACGATCAGACAGCCGACTACATTCCGCCTCCTCCGGATCCTGTCATTCCCGCACTCCCCATCGTCGGCGGCGACTGGACGTGGGGGGCGACTATTTTGCAGCCCTGGGGCCGGACCCAATACGATGCCATGCACGAGTGTGGGGACCTGCCGGCGCGCTTGGCTCGGGAGTACGGCTTCAACACCATGATCGTGCTGCCGCCGGATGCACACCGCTACACCGCGCCGCCGGAGTGCAGGCTTTCCGATGGCGAGTTCCGCCGTGCGCTTGCAGCCTATCGCCAGGCGGGTTTTCGTGTCATGCTGTACAGCTCGATCATGCACATCGGGCATTCCGCCGTGTGGGAGGACGGTGTCATAGAGCGCGAGCATCCGGACTGGGCCCAGCGCAACGCCGAGGGCGGAACCATACAAAAGTACGGGCACCCGTGGCTATGTCCCTCCACCGGCGCGCTGCAATTCGCCATCGACTATACTCTCGGGCTTGTCCGCGACTACGATATCGACGGAATCATGCTGGACAACAATCAGTTCATGAACACGGCCGACGGCGGCGGACCAACCTGTCATTGCGACGACTGCGCCCGAGATTTTCGCGCCTATGTGGGCAAACGCTTTGGCACTGCGTGCAAGGCCCGCTTCGGAGTCGATGCCGATGCCATCGATATCCCCGTGTTCCCGGGAGCTCTGATGGACGTCTGGATTCACTTCCGCAACCGCGTCTGGGCTCGAGCCAACGAACGCTTCCGGACCGCGCTTCGGGAAGTCCGTTCCGATCTCATCTTCTTCGCGAACACGCAGTACGGTCGCCAGGGGTGGGACTTGGCCACGGATCTGCAGTACGTGCACGAGGACGTCATGCTCTCCGAGTCCCGAGGCCTGGACTCACTGTCCATGTCGGCAAAGCTGACTCTCGGGACCGCGCTCGCGCACGGCCGTCCGCTCTGGAACTACATCGGCACGTTCCGGGAGGACGACTACCGGCATCTGCGGCCGCCGCGCGAGATCTCGAGCATCACGGCGCCCGCCTTGGCCCAACAGGCACCCCCGTGGATCGTCTACTACGGTTTCGAGGACGACAACACCGCCGATGCGCCCGCGCGCCAAGCGTTGCGCAACTTGCTCGACCTGCGTCGCGACCATCCGGAGCTATGCGTCGGACTCGCCCCCTGGACCACGGTCGGGGTGGTGTTCGACACACGGTCGCGGAACGTGCTGGGAACTCCGCTGATCCCTCAATGCGTGAAGCCCTTGCTCACTTCGGGCGTCCCCTTCCGCGGCATCCACGTTCAGGACCTATGCGACACGGATCTCAACGGGTTTCGGTTCCTCGTCCTCCCGAATGTCGCCTGCCTGTCCGTGCGCGAGTGGGAGATCCTGCGCAATTGGCTCGCTGCCGGGGGCACGCTTCTGACCACGGACGACGTGGCTGCGCACGATGAACTGGGAATCCTTCGACCCGCTTTCGAGTTGGCAAAGCTCCCCACTGGAGAGGGTGCTCTGCGCATTCTGGCCCCCGAGGCGCTGGCGGCAGGCGTGATCGACACGGTTGGCGATCGGTTCCGACCGCAAGACACTCCCGATGGCGCGGTCCTCGAGTTTCAGAGCTACACCACCCGCGCCGGGAAGTCAGTGCTGCACATCGTCAACCACGGAGACGCGATCGAAGGTGCCTGGACGCTTCTTCTGCCGAAGGGTTTTGCGGACTCCGCAACCTCGGCCAGGACATTTCTTCCCGGCGGAGAAGAAGGCGGGGTCCCAAGTGCCATCCTGAGCAAGGCGGGGAAGGGCGCTGTGGCCATACCGCCCGTTGACGTGTACGCGGTGATTCGGTTCGACCCGTGACCGCCTCCGAGAATGTATTCCAGCAATCTCTGTCAGAGATTTCCCGACACGCAAGGAATTTCCTATGAGCCCATTGTGCAGCAAACAATTCCGGTTGGTGTCCGTGCTGCTATCCGCAAGCGCGATCTTGTCGGCTGGCGAGAAGCCCACCCGCCTCGACATCCCATTCCCAAACCCACGCCTGACGATGGCAGGTCTGCCTTGGTTTGCGGAGAATGGAGGTCGCCTCGCGCGACTGCCCGCGCGACTCAAGGACACTTTCCGCCCCGTTGTCTGGTCGTTGGCACAGCACACCTCGGGGGTGCGCATCCGATTTCGCACGAATGCCACGTCTGTGCGGGTGCAGGCAAAGGGCAGCACAGGGCAAGCGCCCCACATGACCAGTGTGATGAGGAATGGCTTGGACTTCTATGTGGACGGTCGCTACAAAGGCAGTGCCTGGCCAGGTGCAAAGGGCGTGCTCAGCAGATCATTCTCGACCTATGGACCTGCCTCGAAGTTCCGTGATATCACCATCCACCTTCCGCTCTACAACTCCATCAAGATCGAGAGGATCTCCCTTTCCCCAGGTGCGGAGGTGCGACCGCCAAGCGCTTTTTCGCTAGACAAACCAATTGTCTACTACGGGTCCAGCATCACGCAGGGAGGCTGCGCATCCAATCCCGGCCTGAGCTATCAGGCCATTCTGGGGCGGCGCCTGAACCTGGACTTCGTGAACCTCGGTTTTTCCGGCAATGGCGTCGGTGAAGCCGAGGTGGCAGATGCGGTCGCCGAGATTGAGGCAGCCGCATTCGTGCTCGACTACTGGGCCAATCCCAACCCCGAGACCTACAAGCGCACGCTCCCGCCCTTTGTCCGCATCCTCAGAGCCAAACACCCGAATGTGCCCATTGTGATCACCAGCCCCTTCTTCAATCCGGGCCGCGAGCGCATCCAGGCCGACAAACGCAAGACCACGCGGGAGTTCGTGGCGGCTCAGCGAGCCGCTGGAGACACGAACGTGCATTATGTCGAGGGACTCGAGATGATCTCGGAGGACACGGCCTGGGGCCTAGTCGATGCCCGCCATGCAAACTCCCTTGGCTTCTACCTGTGCGCGAACGGCCTCGAGCCGCACCTCCGGCGCATACTGAACCTGCCGAAGCAGTAGTCCATCGCATCCGGTGATGCGGCATGATCGGCTTTGCTCCCTTCGTCCCTCTAGCCAAAGCCGGTCAGTCTGGGCAATCCAATGCAGCTTCCCTCCGCCCGTCGAAACAACTCCAGCCAGTACAAGATCCGATGATAGTCACTAATCGCGATTTCCCAGCGCACGGAGGCAGCGGAGTTCGCAGTGCGCGGCGGGGGTCACTTGGGCTTGGCGACCACGAGTTTCCAGACGTCGCTGCTCATGTTGTTCCCGGCAACCATCCATAGGGCGCCATCGTGCACGAACACGCTTGCGGCATGTCGGGGAGGCCAGGGGGTGTCGGGGAGTTCCTGCCAGTCCACTCCGTCGGCCGAATACCAGACGTCGTTGCGATTGCCCTTGTTCCATCCTTCCAGCACCCACATCCTGCCATCGAAAACCGCCACTTCGTGGTACTGTCGCGGATGCCATGGCGCGCTCTGCAGGTGACACTTCCAGTGAA
>JAGLDW010000691.1 GCA_023145395.1 Lentisphaeria bacterium
GCGTGGGCTGGCTTCCGTACTCGGAGAAGAGACACGTTATCGCGGTCGCACGCGTTCCATTCGCATATTCCACGGTGACGACACAGTTGTCTATGAGGGGGGAGTCCCGGTTGACGTTGTTGCCGCCTGTGCCAACGACGCGCACCGGCTCGGAATCGGCGAACCAGTTGAACAGATCGAACACATGGGAGTTTTTCTCCAGCATCAAGCCGCCAGTCCTGCCGGTCTGACGCCAGCCCGGCAGCAGGGGAAACCGAAACTCCTGAAAGACCATCATCTGGACCCGCCCGATCAGGCCGCCGACAACCTTCTCCCTGGCCGTCTGGAAGAGTTTGGAGTAGCGCATTTCGTGACCGACCTGCAGGAGCTTGCCACTGCGCCTCTGTGCTGCAAGAATCGCCTCGCACTCTTCGAGGTCAATGCCAAGGGGCTTTTCGCAGAACACATGCTTGCCGGCGTCGAAAGCGGCGACAGCCTGCTCCTTGTGAAGCCAGTTGGGCGTGGCGATGAGGACCGCCTCCACATTCGGGTCAGCCAGCAGGTCGTGATAATCCGTATAGATCGTCACCTTGCCAATGGTCTCTGCAGCGGCCGTGAGTGCGTCGGCGCTCACGTCGGCGACGGCCACAATGTGTGCCTCATCCATGCCCATGAGGGCCGGGATGTGTCCCTTCGTGGAGATCTGGCCCAGTCCGATGATGCCGTAGCGTAGAGGCTTCATGCCATCTTTCCGTTGTTTGCGCAATATCATTGTCGGAGCCCCTGACAGCGATGGGGTCATCGTGTTGTTCCCTTCTCTCCCATATCGTTGCCCTTGAACTTGAGAAAGGACGCGGCGGACGCGGAGCACGCGACCAGTCGGCCGTCGGGGTCGAGTCGCAGTACGGCGGCACGAGCATCGGTGCTCAAGTCCCCCGCTGTCTTGATTCGGCCGTTGGGAGGGCCGATTTCCCGCTGGCGCAAGTCGTTCAGGTACAGGTCCGTTCCGGATGGCGTGACGATGCGCAGTGCGCAGACGTCGGTAGGCGGCACGGGAATACCATTTTCGTCTATGACAGGTAGCCGGATTACGGTGATGTCCGGCTGTTGTCCCGGCTTGAGCGGCAACACGATGGTATCATATGATGCCCCGTCTGTGCTCGTCTGGTCGAAACTGAGCACGGGCGCTGGTTCCTTCTTGTGGTGGCCTCCGGAGTACCATCCCTGGGGTGGTTCTTCCCGTCCTTTGATGACCTGCGACGTGATCGGGTCAACCTGAATGAGCATCACATTCGCGCGATTCGCGTCCGTTGTACCAGCCCGATCCGCGCCCGACACACACACGGTTCGGTCAGGCATGAAATGGAAGAGCTGGGAGTAGGTGTGTGCCCCCGGAGTGGTCAGCCGGTCACTGATGATCCAGTAGCTGTTCTTCACGAAACAGATCTCGCGATGGTGTGTGCCGAGCTCGAAAGCCTTCTTCCCTTTGAGGTCGTCGTAGCTTGACCACTTTCCCTCATAGTACCCCCAGGCCAGGTCGAAAACGTCGTCGGAATGCCAGTCGTTCGTGCGCGGTTGCTTAGCGACACCCGAGCCCTGGTAGCCGCGTTTCTGGGAAAAGCCGTCCACGAGGACCACGTTGTGCGCCAGCGCCGAGCGGAAGTAGAGGGTCCATTTGTTGCTCATTTCATAGGCATAGACGCCAACTTCGGAAAGCAGACGTTCGCCGTAGGCATAGCACTCGAAGTTGTTGAAATCCTCATGCCAGTGTCCGGAAGCGCCCAACGGACCGGCGTCCATGCATAGGTAAAGGGCATCCTTGTCCCAACCGGACCGCATCACATACCACCCGGCCCACGGCAGACGCGTTGATGAGAAATCCGGCGGCGCACCCTCTTTCCCGTGAGTGGCAAACCAGCGATACACCAGGTTGTCGGTCTGATTGATGATTGCCCGGTAGGTCTTGGCGACGTTCCCGCAGCCCCAAGTGTCACCAAAGGCGGGCACGCCGCCGACAGGGGTTGCCACCAGCGCATGCAACTCGTAGGTTGCCGCCAAGCTCTTCACGAGCGCTTCAGGGGGTTCATAGCCGAAAAGCCGAATCGATTTGATCATGTTGCCAACCATGCTGCAACTGCCACCGTGGTAGCCGGGGCACAATTCAATGGACGCGCTGTCCGGATAGAACTCGCGTGCCATTGCCGCGGTCATGGCACGAACGGCCAGGTCGCGGAAGCCCTCGGCCTGCTTGAGTTCGGGGAAATACGCACCCACGTTGTAAATGCCTGTGAGTTGGATCAGGTAGCGATTGACCGAATTCGGATTGCGCACCGCGTATCTGGCTTTCTCGATGAAGCCCTTGAGCATGACGGCGTGCGCCTCGGCCGTGAAATGCTCAGAGGACAGGAAGTAGTTGTAGCCGCCTAGCCACGTGCCCACGAGGGGGATGACTGAGGTGAGGTTTTGCCACGGCCCCGGCACGGCCCCGGTCCATTTCTCCGGGGCCGGGTGGCTGAGCACGAAGTCAGTCACCTCATAGACGAACTCCTTGGCATACTTCTCATCGTGACTGAACCAGTAAAGGGGGCCCAGAGTCGTGGAGAAGTGTTTGAATCGGTTGATGTTGTGTGTGAGTGTGTATGCCGTATCCCTCCGGCCATCGGGAAACTTCACGGGGAAATAGTCCCAGTCGATCTTCTCACCGAAGTCCACGCTGTAGCCCCCGCCCGAGAAGCGGTGGGCCAGAACGTCCTCCCCCGCCTTGTATTTGGGATGCTGTTGGGGCTTGCCCTTCGGCTTCTCCGGCATGTCCCAGTGGTTGATTTTCCACACGGGCTTGCGGCGCTGAAGGAAATACCTCTTCAGCGCGATCTTCGCCTTCGCGTAATCGCTGGCGTCGACGGCCGCCTTGACCTGTTCCATGCCCGGGTTGTCCAGGTTCCACGCGGCGAAGAACGCCGCGTCATCGACAAGTCGGACCTTGGGCGCGATGCGATTGGCCTGGTCACGCAGTTCCGCGGGATGTCCCGCCATGCAGACATCCCGGATGGCACCAGCCAGCAACGAAGCGACAATGGACATGCGCATCAGATTTCTTCCTCTCATCAGGGACCTTCCTCCGAGCTGTTGGATACATAATTCCTCTCCGGTAGCGGCATAGCGTCGAGATCGATCAACACCGCTGCCTTGGCCCGTTCGCGAGCCAATTGTCGGGACTGCTCAAGCATGCCCCGCATGTCCCCGTCGCCGGACCGCGCCTCCAATGTGGCGAGCAGTAGTCCAATCAGCACCACCACCAGTGTCATTGTCCGCATGGTATTGCCTTTTTCTGTGTTCATCCTGGTCTTTCCGACTACAACTCGTTGCGGTG
>JAGLDW010000692.1 GCA_023145395.1 Lentisphaeria bacterium
ATTCCAATCCGTAAAAATGGCCGCACACGCTACTCCGACGTCACCGTCTATCCCCTCCTCGAAAACGATGCCGAAGGCGCTGTGATCCGCGTCGACGATATCACCGAGCGCGTCCTGATTGAAGAGAGCATCCGCGACATTGTGGAGGGGGTATCCGCCGTGGGTCATCAGTTTTTCAACTCGATGGTGTCCCAGCTGGCAAAATCGCTCGATGCAGATTTCACGTTTATCAGCGAGTATTCCGACGAGACCCGCCAAACCATGCGCACCATCGCAGTTCTGGACAACGGAGAAGCGGGCGACAACTTCGACTATACTCTACTCGGTTCCCCCTGCAAGCAGGTCATGGAAGGGAAGTCCTGCATCTGCATTTCGAATGCCTCCGAACGCTATCCGGACACCGAGCTGCTCCAAGCGCAGAAGACCGACAGCTATATCGGCATCCCACTGGTCGACTCGGAGGAAAAGCCGCTGGGCTGCATGGTGGCCATGTACAAGAACCCGATCGAATATTTGGAATTCACCACATCGATCATGCAGGTCTTCGCCGGGCGCGCCGCGGCCGAACTCGAACGCCTGGAAGCCAGCAAGGAACTGCTCAAGTTGCGCAACCTGCTAAGCAACATTATCAACTCCATGCCCTCGATCCTCGTGGGCGTGGATGCGAATAGCCGCGTGATGCAATGGAACCGCGAAGCTGAACGCATGACCGGTACTCCGGCCAAGAAAGCCCTCGGGCAACAGCTCAGAGAGGTCTTCCCTGATCTCGGAGGCGAAATGGCACAGGTGCTCGAAGCCATTGAAAACAAAGAGCTCCAACACGACGAGCACATCCCCTGCGTGATCAGAGGCGAACCGCGCTTTGCCGATGTCACCGTCTATCCGCTTACCACCAATGGAGACGACGGCGCCGTAATCCGCGTCGACGACGTTACCAACCGTGTCCACATCGAAGAAATGATGATGCAGTCCGAAAAAATGATGTCGGTTGGCGGGTTGGCGGCAGGCATGGCACACGAAATCAACAACCCGCTGGCGGGTATCCTGCAAAACCTGCAAGTCATGCGCAACCGCATCACGCACGACACCGCCCGCAACGTGACCGCCGCCGAAGAGGCCGGAACATCGCTCGAAGC
>JAGLDW010000693.1 GCA_023145395.1 Lentisphaeria bacterium
ACATATCAAGTTGGTGGTGCCGACCCTCGTGCCTCGGGCGGCACATCATTGCGTTCTGAAGAAGATTCCTACCCAAAAACAAGAACGGATTTTCCGAACAAACGGAGTTCCGGGGGCTGCCCCCAGAGTTCTGGCCCCAAAATCCCAGTGGGCGTCCCCTGCTTTCACTTTGGAGAATAGGAGAATTGGGTTGGCGATCAACGATGGGATGAGCTGCGTTTTTCCTACTTCGCGGCTCCCAGATATTTTGGGGGAGGAACGTGGTCGCCGTCCAGTCCGGGCAGCACAACTTGAAAAGTGGTGCCATTCACGGTGACCGAGACCGTCAGGTCCTCCCCAGACAGACTACCCGTCACCGGGGGTTGCGGCTCACCGGGCGCTGCGATGGTCAGAATGGTCACCAGATCCACCCCGCCTGCCGGCGCCTGGTTTCCCAGGCTCACGACCGGCGCTTCAAGATTGTTGTTTCCGGGACCACGTCCATGGTGGTAGGTCAGCAGCGCCTCTTTCACCTCAATTGCAGTTGCCCTGGGCCGGATGCCTGTGATACGCAATGTCGGGCCATTCTTTTCGGCTACAGTCGCTGTGTCTCCGAGCACTTTGATGGCGGACTTTTCGCGAACGTGGAAGAGGCGTTCATATCGGTGGGGCGCATCGGCGCGCAGGACATCGCGGAGGATCCAGCAGTTCGGCTTCAGGAAGAGGATCTGCCGCCGGTGCGTGATGCCGGGGTTGGCAAACACGGCCTCGGCATCGGCCAAATCGTACGCTTCCTCCGAGTGCCAGCCATGCACCACCGGCCGTCCATTCAAGCGCAGGTCCAGATCGTCCACCAGGACAATGTTGTGAGCCCTAGCTTGATGGTAGTAGGCGCGGCATTCGGGCAGGTTGTAGTTGCTGACTCCGCTATCCCACAGCACTGTCTGCCCCTTGGCATGGAGACTGAAGCCGAGGGTGTCCTGATGGGTGTGGGACCAGATTGGCCCCACGTCGAAAAGCAGGTAGCTATCACTGGGGCGATAGCCAGTGCGCATGACGATCAGGCCGCTCGCTTGGAGGTGCAGCGAACCGTATGTCGGCGGTTTGGCCTGCATCTGCGCGTACGTTTGCAGAGCATCAAGCCCAAACAGTTCCAGGTTGCCCGCCGAAAGCTCCTTTCGGCTGAAATGCTTGAACATGGGATCGTCGAACAGAAGCGCTGCCTCGGTCATGAGGTTGCGAATTGGACTGTCACTGGCATCGCCCAACATAGGCATATGGCCATTGGGTTTGGTGATCTTCAGCAGCCAGTCATACATGGAGCGGAAGCGTGCCTCAAAGCCGACCGGAAGAGCAATGTCATTTCGCTGAGCCAGAACTGAGAAACCGAGGCAGGAATGCGCGACTCCGGAGTGGTACCCGGGGGTGGCCTCCTCCCAGGCGCCATCGGGCAGCACCCGGCGCCTGAGTTCGGTATCCAAGACCTCAAGTCCGCGCTTCAGCCAGGCTTCAGACCCGCGGAATTCCGGTAGTAGCATGGCCAGCGTGGCGAGCCCGCTGCTCTCCATGATGATCATGTTGGGAAGTCCGCCTTCCAGGCCGGGGTCACTGAGCACGTTTGCATGCTCGGCCAGCGACTTGAGTATCGTGTAGTTGGCCTCCGGCGTCATCGATTCGGACATGAGGACGGCCATGTAGAGCCGCAGCCAGGAATGGGCTCGACAACCCACTTCCAGCGGCTGCCAGGTACGCCCGGCTTTGCCATGGAGTGGAACCGGGCAGGACTTGGCCCATTCGCACATCTGGCCAATCACTTCCTCTGCATAGCGTTCCTGCCCCGTGAACCACCAGGCGCGGGAAATGTTGGTCAAGAAATAAGAGCGGTTGAGAACAGCCGACCATTCTTTTCCATTCTGCCGGTAGTCGATTGGCCGTTTCAGAGTCCGTGTTTCGCCTTCCCAGGTGTATTGATGAGTCATTAGTCTGTCAGCCGCACGCACGACGGCGGCGGGGTAGTCCTTGTGCTGCAGGCGAATTGCCTTGGCTAGTTTACCAACGGATTCGGGGGCAAAAAAATAGGCGGGATTCTTCCGGGTCCGCATATGACGCAGGAGCTCAACCTTGGCTAGATCGGTATTGGGCAGGGCGTCGCGGACCGCCTGCAGATCCGCCCTTTGGTCGAGAGCCAGCAGTGCGAAGAAGGCGGCTTCGTCGGCAATGGGCCGCCGAAACCGAAGGCGGGCCTGAATGGCTTCGTGGACCGTTGCAGGCAACTTGGCAGCGCGCAGGTCGGCAAGCAGGAAGGATGTCTTTGCCTGGCCACGCGCCACGATGCTGAAGTTGATCTCGGCCACTTCCCGCAGGGCGTGGACGGGGAGGGGAGAACGCCCGGCCTCGTGACACATCTCGAGCCAACTTATGTGGTGCGTGCGCCAATCATCACCTCGCAAGCGGATTGGGCGGGCGGTGACATAGGTGGTCAGCCGACCTGCAGTGCCAGTCATCAGATGCACCAGCAGATCACATTCGATTGCTCCCTTGCTGCGGAAGGTCAACCCCTCGAAGGCAGTTAGATCCAGAGGATGTTTCTGGTAGCCCTTGCGGAACCAGGCATAGCGGAACTCGCCAAAACCCATGCGCGCGACAAGTGCCCCGCCATGGCGACTCAAGGTCACGTTGGGCTTGTGATGCCAGGCGTGAAGAGAGTCGTCGTCGTCAATGAGCAGTTCCGGGACTGCTCCCGTTAGCGTTGCGGAAACACACAGGCTCAGTACTATGGAATTCATGGGAGACATGGTGCAATCCTCGAAAACTCGAAAGCTTTTCTACACCGTACTGCCGCCCTTGCCATCTTGTCCAGTCTGTTTCCCCTGTTTCAGCACCTATAGTGGCGGTGTTCTCGTAGTGGCCACACTCACGCAAGGAAGATTCCATCCATGAACTGTGCACGTTTTGAGAGCATGATAGGCATGTCGGCGATTCTTTGCCTGACAGCGACTGTCGCACTCGGCGCCGGCCAGGCGGTCGGAATCAAGCACCCAGTGTTGGCGCACAACATCAATCTCGAAGGCGCCGCTGCGTACGAGAAGGCCGTTGAACGGGTCATGGGCGTGAGCGATAACGAGATGCTGTCGTTCGTTCCTGTCAAACCCTTCGTTCGGTTCTGCTACTGCCCCAACTGCCATGGAGGCGCACAGGGATCCGGTATCTACACCTGGAGTGCTGGTAGCCCGGATCAACTCACCTGCAAGTACTGCGGAATGGTGTTCCCCAACGACAAATACCCCTGCGACCGGGCGATTGAGGGCATGAACGCACTGGGCGAGACGGTCACCTACCGCTACCACCAGGATACAACCCGGAAAGATCTGAGGATTTTCATTCCGGGACACATTCTGATGTTCAAGCGCGCCTGGGTCCTGAAGCAGGCGCATGCGCTGGCACTTGCCTATCACGTCACAGGGAAGGAAGAATATGCCCGGCGCGTGGTTCTGGCACTGGACCACATCGCCGAGGTCTACACGCACTATCCGGTCATGAAGCAGTGGATCACCACGTTTGAATTCCAGAGCCAGACACCTCCCTACCACAGTGCCGGCGGCAAGTGGGGCCGCTGGATGGCAAGCGAGCTTCCGTCCGGAGTGCCAGCCATCTATGACTTGGTCTATGACAGTGTGGAGTTTGACAAGCTCTCGACGGTTCGCGGCTATGATGTGCGTGAGAAGTTCGAGACGCACTTTCTCAAAGCGACGTGGGAATACACCAACACCTTCAAACGGCACACGGGAAACATGGCACCCTTCTATTTGCGGGTGGCCGCTCAAATCGGCAAGGTCATCAACGAACCCGACTATGTGCACTGGGCTCACAAGTGGCTGCTCGAGATACTGGTCGGCGGGTGCTTTTACGACGGTATGTGGAGCGAGGCACCCTCCTACCACTATCAGGTCATTGGTGGCCTGGCCACCGGCTTTGCGGAACTCAAGGGCTATTCGGATCCTCCCGGATATGCAAACAGGGATACGGGAAAGCGTTTCGACAGTCTCGACCCCGAGAAAGACATCGCTTTCTTTGCCAAAGCTCGACACGCGCCCGCAGCGGTTGGTTTTCCGGATGGCCGGGTCTGCCCCATACACGACACCTGGGCAAACACGCGCCTGCACAAGCCCCGCACCGAGACGTCCTCACAGATTCTGCCGGGCTACGGTCACGCCGCGCTTGGCCGCGGCGCGGGCGTTGATCAGATGCAGGCCCATCTCCACTTTTCCGGATGCCACGGTCACGCGCATTACGACGGCCTCAACCTCATACTGTTTGCCAAGGGCCGCGAGATGCTCTCCGATATCGGCTACTCGCACACCAAGCTCCGGCACTTCGCAGTCGATACCATCGGACATAATCTCGTCGTCGTGGACCGTCTCCAGCAAAACCACAGGAATGCGGACGGCGACCTGCTCGCATTTTTTCCCAATGCCCAGGGCATCAACGTGGTGGAGGCCGACGGGAAGCGGGCATATGCCAACATCTCCGGGCTGGACCGGTACCGGCGTGTGCTGGCGCTCATACCGGTTTCGGGGCAGGATGCGTACACTGTGGACGTCTTTCGCGTCAGAGGGGGCTCGACCCATGACTGGCTCATGCACGGTTCGGCCAATCACGACATGACGGCACAATGCAATGTCAAGCCTACTGGGAAACGTGACAATCTCCTTGAGCCGGGCGAGACCTGGGATGAACCGCGCACGGAGGGCTCGCGCTTCAACAGCTATGGCGCCATCCGCGAGGTCACATCCGGGTCGACTGACGGTGGTCTATTGACAACTTTCACGTATGCCGACGAGCCTGCAAAGGGAGTGCGAATCCATCTCCTCGGAGAGGGGCGGACGGATGTTTTTCTCGGTCGCTCTCCCTCAATTCGGCGAGCTGGATCGGACAGCAATAAAGTATGGGACTACTGGATGCCGCAACTGGTTGCGCGCCGAACTGGGACGGCACCGCTCGCCAGCAACTTCGTAGCCGTGCACGAACCCTTCGCCGGGAACGCGTTCATCGAATCGGTCTCGAGCCTGGCATTGACACCCGCGGCTGAGACCGCTATCGCCCTGCAAGTGCGTCACGGGGACACCATCGACACAATCATCAGCACCCTTGACAGTCCACCCTACCCCGAGCGTGTGACCGCCAATGGCATCTCCATTCGGGGACGCATGGGTATCGTGCGCCAGGTCTCGGGAAGAACTACCGGCATGTGGCTGTTCGAGGGAGAATCACTGACCGCCAAAGATGCGGCCGTCACCACGGAAAAGGCATCATATCAGGGCCGGATTCAGGCGTCTTTGCGCGAAGCCGATGGAGCTGGCCAGGACGCATTTCTTACTGATGCGGAACTGCCCGTCGGCACTGTCTTGCATGGCGCCTGGATGATCGTCACCCACGGCAACGGCTACACGCATGGCTATGCCATCGATCGTGTCGCCAGGCGGGATGGGAAAACCGTGGTCTACCTTCTCGCCGACCACGGTCTGCGGATCAGCGGCAACCAGACGCACGAAGTCTACTTCCCACGGCGCAAGATACCGGGAGTGAACACCTTCCGTATTCCCACCTCCGTCACGTTTGCCGCTCGCGAGTGACGGTTGGGGCATGGGAAAGAAGATCCATGAGCAATGAGTATAGTGGTTCGGGACGGCTCGTCCCGTAAGAGTTTTGCAGTGCCAAAACATCTCGGCGCGAGTCTACTCGAGTTTTGCTTGGCCGAGGCCTGCCTCGACCCTCAAAGCGAGAGTCAAAATGTGAGGTGCGTAATGACTACGTATGCCAAGGGATCGGTGGTGACCACCTCCGTGGAGACGCGGATTGTGGACGAGGTGGATGTGCTGGTCGTGGGGGGCGGTCCGAGCGGGGCGGTGGCGGCGCTGGCGGCGGCGAGGGCTGGGGCGCGCACGATGCTGGTCGAGCGCAGTGGCAGTCTTGGCGGCATGATGACTGTGGGAAACGCTGGACTCACCAATTATATCGTCCATCAGAAACAGCAGTCGGTGCAACGGGAGATTGTTGCCCGGTTGCGCACGAATCCCGAGGCGGTTCAGACGGTGGGTGGACTGCCGATGGAGATTACGCGGCGGCTCCTTGAGGAAGGCGCGGCCGTGGGCACGGAAGGCACAGCGGGGAGCTATGTCTTCACCTCGCCCGCCCGCTTCAAATGGCTGCTGCTGGACATGATGCAGGAGGCCGGTGTGCAACTAATGCTGCACAGTCTGGCCGTGGATGTCATGGTTGAGGATGATCGTCTGCTCGGCGTGGTTTTCGAGACGGTGGAAGGGCGCCAGGCGGTTCTCGCGGGAACCACGGTCGATGCCACGGGCGATGGCAGCATCGCGGCCTGGGCAGGTTGCCCGTTCACAGTCGGCATCAGTGCCGAAGACGCTGCTGGCAAGGCCAATCCGGCCAGCATCGGGACCATGAGCGCCATGGGGGTGATGTATCGCATGGGCAACGTGAATCTCGAGCGCTGTCTCGAATTTCTGGCTGATCAGCCCAAACACTTTGGCGCACAAGGCCTGGCTCTCTATTCGTTGCAGGATGTGCGCGAACGCTTTGCGAAGGGGGAGATGATCACCTTCATCGCCAAGGGCAGGGAGGTCGGTCTACAGGTGTACAACAGTCCGGACCCCGGCGTGGTGACTCTGTGCTGTCCATGCTACAGTGGCAATGGATTGCAGACGGCAGATCTGACCCAGGGAGAGTTGGAGATGCGGGATATCATCCGTCGGCAGATCGAGGATATTCGCCTGCTGCCCGGCTTCGAGGACTGTTTTCTGCTCGATTGCCCCGATGTCTGCGTGCGCGAGACGCGGCGCATTCTGGGCGAGTACGTGCTGAACGTCGAGGATGTGCTGGCGGGTCGTGACTTCGACGACGCCATCGGGCGCGGCGCGCACACTGTGGATGCACACGGGGTGCCCAAGGAGATCAAGCAGCAGGAGGTGCCGCCGGACTGGTGCTTCCACATCCCATACCGTTGTCTTGTGCCCAA
>JAGLDW010000694.1 GCA_023145395.1 Lentisphaeria bacterium
TCCCCGCCCATGAGCGGAACTCCGTTCAATGCCTTGACCGTGGCGCGGATCCGCTCGCGGCCTCCTCCATATCCCGCGATCGCAAAATCCAGATGCGGCGCCAGCCGCGCCCAATCCACGCCATAATGCTCTTTTGTCCGCTTGGATTGGTATCCGGAGTACATGGAGAACTCGACGGGGACATTGGCTTTGCGGCACATGGCACGCAGGCGCCCGGCCATCTGCGCATTCTGCTCGCAGCGGAAGTCCGTCCATGCTGCACGATGGTTCGCGAGAATGGAGTTGGGATCGAGTTTGTCTGTGGCGGATAGCTTCGCGAATGCCCGAAACGCAGTTTGGCATCGTCTGCAAACACAGAACGTGGGAGGATCCACCACGGGTTGCTCCAAATCCCAATTGGCCCCGAAGTAATCACCCGTGTTCAGAGTATCCAAAATCCAGTTCTCCAACGCCTGCAACATCGTCTGGGCTCCCTCGCTGTCACCGAGAAGCCATGTGGGGCAGACGGTGCTCGCCTTGGGTTTTCCCTTGAAATCAATGGCGCCGATCTCGGGATGCTCATCCAAGTACTCACGCGTCCCAGCGGGTGCCTGCCAAGCATGCCAGCTCATGCTCCAGAAGGTCTTGAGCCCCCGAGGCGCCAGCTCGCTGACCACCCCATTGCCCGCCTTCCCGTAGGTCCACGTCATGCCCGACTTCCATGCGTTCTCCGCAAAGGCCGCCTCGATCTCAGGCGTGCTAAAACGAGGACCGTAGTAGCAGGGACTCAATCGGGCGCGTTTCGGGCGCACATCGCGCAATGCGGGAAGGATGCGGACCGTGCTTCGCCGCGGCATGCCGATCACACTCCCGCCCAAGGCTTCGAAATAGGTGAACAACGGCAGCGCCACACCCACTTTCGCCCCTCGGTCCCGCATCAACACTCCCACCAGCGGCGCGGAACTGGTCGAACCCATTTTCTCGCACTTCACATCCAATTCGACGATGTACTCGATTCCCTCTTCCACCTCGGGGTGGTCTTCCTGCATGACCCAGCAAGCTTGTTGGCGATGCTTTTGATCTGCCTTGCCCACCACTTTGAAGCACTTCGAGCCAGCCACTCCCTCCAGCGGAAACGAACGCTTCCAGGCTGGCTCGTCGAAGGTCCCGAGTTCCAGCAGATTCTCGTCTGAATCCGCGCGTCGGAACACCACGTTGTCCACCCAGAAGGTTCCCATATAGCCACGGTTCTGCCATTTGATGATCAGCGGGCGCGCGCCCTTGGCGCCCTTTGGAGCCGTCACCTTCGCGGTCATATGCAGCCAATCGTGCGTGCCTCCGGCCGTGATCGCGGGCTGGTAGCAAATTGTGTGCCCTCCCGCATCACGCCAGCAGATGGACAATTCCATCCCACTGCCCGGCCTGCGCTCGAAGACGACCTCATGCCGCCGTAGTTTCACACCATCCACTCGCAGTTTTCCCCCTTTCACAATCCTGGCGCCCGCTCCCGCGCCAAATGCGTCCACGGCTGTGCAGTCCAAACTCATCGGCGCCTCGAGGATCAGCCGCCATCCCTCCGAGGGAGCATCCGGAGGCAGCTCGAGATACGTTCGCAGCAACTGGGTGGAGCCGCTGGGGACATTAAAGTGATCCGTCTTTGGAAACAAAGGTTGCCGAGGGGCACCGACATAGATGACCGCCACTGCCGAACAGGCCTCGTTCTCGCGCGCATCCCAGAATCCCCGCATTTTCCAGAACGTCCGTACCTCCGACAGGAAGGGATCGTCGGCGCTGGGGGCGTGCCGCTGCCAATCAGCCATCATCCCATCCGCCACTCGCCAGCGCAAGGGCAGTGTCCGGCCCAATGCGGACACCACAGGCGTGAATGCGGGGTTGCTCCCCCTCGCCTTTGCTTCGATGGCGAGAATGTTCAGGCCGGATTGCAGCGCCAGCTGGAAGACACCCTTGCCGTCCATCCGCAGGGCGCCTCCATTCAGCCACATCACCGCATCCGCGTTCCGCGTGTCCAGGACAAGCTCCGCCAGCGACGCCGCCAGTGTGCGCACCACCATTGCGGACTCCGCAAACAACACCTCTCCCGACCGCACCCGGTAGACACACCCGATCTGATTCACGACCACATCGTGAGGTGGCGCCAGCGCCAGTTTTAGAAGACCGCGGCCGGATGTCCGGCCCACCTTTCTCTTTCCTCCAACCGTTAGCTCTGCTTCCAGCATGATCCTCGCACCGGCTACCACCGACACCTCGAACCCCTGCCCTGCAGCCTTGACGGAGATCTCCCCGAGCGAAGGCCCGGAATCAGCAAAAAGCAGTGTGCCGAATGCCTCCGGCTGGTGAAAGCCGCCACGCAGGCCACACCACGTGGAAAGCTCCCTTTCAGCCTGTGGACGGTGGCGTGTCACGTTCAGACGCCAGCCCTCCTCTGGCTTCGCTCCCAAATCCGCAAAAGGAATCGACATCTCCACCACGTAGCTTTTGTCACCACGGCGGGAGGCGCAGCGCCAGGAACTGTCCCAGCCGCTTCCCTTGCCCCGCCCATCGTAGCTCCCTTTTCCGGAGTTGGCGCCAAAATGGTAGTAGTCCCCCTGTGGTGGTTGCAGAAAGACTTCCACTGAGTCATCGCTAAACACATTGGCGTCCTTCCCCTCCGCCTTCGCCGGGACTTTGTGCAGCATGTTCAACGCGGGTGCCAGCATTCCCTCGAAGGCCTCGATGGCCACGTACAGATTCGTGTCATCCCAGGCAAATCGCGCGACAGTTCGCTCGCTGGGCAGGCCATCGGCTGTCGCCAGCACAAATGGCGATGTCGCCAACGCGCTCCGCCAGCAGGCGTCGTCCAACCGACCATCCATCGTCGGCGCATCGTCCGTGCGGTATGCCGTCAGCAACGCACCGGGGAACGCGTTCGAGACGCAAAACAACAAGGCAAGAGCAAGTGTGCGCATAGGAGTCCCCTTTTCGTCAAATTACCTACGGAGATTTGGTTCACAACTGGAAATTGGCTCGAGCGGTGCCACTCTATCCCCTGCTCGCATGATTCCAACCAGGGTCGGCCCAAGGGGGCCGCGCGGCCTCAAAGCACAGGAAGCACCTCCACTCCCATGATCGAAAACGACCTTGGCAGAATCACGATCTGTCACCCATCCGGCTGGGAAGCCGACCACGACGACGAACGTTTTGGTGGCCCATTCGAGATTCGGCTTGGTGACGAAGTGCTCGCGCAGACCACTTCGTTCCTGCTGGACGACGTGCCTCCCGATAGTGTAGTCCTCAAAAAATGCCGTGCCTATCGCAAAGGCGGCATCGCCATTGCGGTCTGCAAGGGGTATCTGCCTTTCGGCAACCAGATCAAGTTTGCGCAAACCTGTCGCTACGCCGCCAACCACGCTCGAATCACCTTCGACGTAAACTGGCCCCGGGCCGCGCCCGTGCGCAGCCATTTTCGCATTGGAGACCTTTTTCTACCTGGGGAATGGAGCCGCTTCTGGTGCCTTGATGGCACATCCGGAACCGGTCAATGGCAGGATATCGGGCAGGACGACACGATCGCAAGTTGGGGCACGCCACCGCTGGCACTGGTGTTCGAACGGGAGGATGGACTGCGCTTCGAACTGGGCGTTGGCTCCGACATCTGGCGGTGGCAGGCAGGCATGACGCTACCGCTTGCGGAAAACAGTTTCCGTGTCGTCAGAGAGGCGAATGGAGTTCGTCTCATCCAGGAATTGGTGACCGCCGCCGAAGAGGTCGAGCCCCAAAAGCGCCAGTATCGCTTCAGCTGGTACTTGGCTTGGTCTGCCGACTTGGAGCTATGCGACCCACCCTCCGAGCCTGTCCCGCTGACTATTGACCTCAAGGACGGCGCGCATTTGGAGAAGCTTTCCGACGAGGACATTCCCTGCGTGGCTTTGGATCTCGCCGCCTTGCCCCTGCCCTCCCACTGCCTGCGCACCAGCGACGGACTGCCGTGCTGGCAGAGTCCAGGAACTCAGAAACTGGCGCGGCGTGTGGTGCGACAACTCGCGGGACGGTTCCCCGAGGGACATCTCGTCGTACGCAACCCAACGGTTGGCTCCTGCACCAACACGAGTCACTTCGACCGCAAGGGCGGCATCGAAATGACGCACTGGGATCTTCCACCGCTGATGGATTTCAGCGAATGGGCATGCCACTGCCTCGGCGACGGCTGGGACATCTCCGCCGAATTCTCCAATGAGGTGGAGCAACCATCACTCGCGGGACTCTTCACAAACAATGGGTTCAGAGCCGACACGGCGGAGGACGAATGACGGATTTCGGATTCAACCACCTACCGCTCACCGGTTGGTTCCCCGGCCACATGCTCAAGGCCGGACGCAAGATGCGCGAGGCATTGAAGCTCGTGGATCTTGTCGTCGAACTGATTGACGCACGCGCGCCTAGATCCACTCGCAACCCCGCATTCCGCCAGATTCTACAGGGCAAACCCGTGCTTATCGTGGCCAACAAGGTGGATCTTGCCGACCCCGTGATGTCCGGCTGGTGGCAGGCATATCTGGAACGCATGGGTGACCAGGTCTTTCTCCTCGACGCCCGCAACCCGGCCCACCCCGCCGAATTGATCCGCTGCTGGAAGAACTCAGTTCATGAAGAGCGAGAGAAACGCGGCGCACACAACAAGCTCAGCCGCCCTGTCCGCATCATGATTGCAGGCATCCCAAATGTGGGGAAATCCACCCTTGTCAACCGTTTGCATAGCGGGAAAAAGGCCGAAGTGGGGCCGAAGGCCGGCGTTACCCGCCATAATCAGTGGATCACGCTGAAGGGAGGCGTGGAACTGCTTGACACACCAGGCGTGCTCTGGCCACATATCCGAGACAAGGCGCACGAATTGCGGCTTGCGCTCATCGGATCGATGAAGGATGATGTGATGAATGTCGAGTTGCTGGCCGAGTACCTCTGGTCCGAACTCCATCAGCAACCCCCGGAACGCGTCGCATGGGACCTCTACAATCTCGAGGCCTGTCCAGACACCCCCGACGCGCTGATGCAGGCGGTGGCGCAGCGCCGCGGAATTCTGCGTGGTGGAGGCAAAATTGACTACACGCGCACCGCCATTGCATTGCTAAAGGACTACCGCGACTGCAGAATCGGCAGACTCACCCTCGAAGCGCCGCCACAAGACTGAAGCACACCGCCGTTGCGAACTGCGCAAGCCACCGTCCCATGGAGGGCGAAGCTCCCGCTGAGCCGCCACACCGCGTGTCCGTTGTCCCCGGGAGGGCGAAGCT
>JAGLDW010000695.1 GCA_023145395.1 Lentisphaeria bacterium
GCCGCGTCAGCGGCCGGCGAACCGGGCGCGGGAACGGGCGACCGCAGCGCGGGCGTCCGTTCCCGTGCCCAGTCACGAGGGGGGTCTGGGGGGAGTCTAGACGCCCCCCAGCAGGCATACGCGTCAACTTAAGCCCAGGGATTTGAAAATCCGATCTTGTATCTGGTTGAAATTGAGTCGCTTTCTCTTGTCATAGGTGCAGTAGCGCGCCAAGGCGTCCAGCACGGGTTCACGCCCTGTCTTCTGGCGCAAGGCAACCACTATTGCTGATATCCTTTCCGGGTTCCTCGCGAGGTACTTGGTGGTCTTCATCAAGCTGAGCTCATCTGCGTAGTCTTTGCGTATTCTCTCGCAAGCAGGACGGAACACGATATGGGTCCAGATGACGATGGTCGTCATTCTCGCTGCCAATAGAGCGTGCAGCTGTTTCTCTGAGACGCCGTGTATGGCTGCAAAGTTCATGTTGCTTTTCCACGCCTTGAAGATGCTCTCGATTCTCCACCTGAGGCCGTATATGGCGAGCAAGTCGCGGAACGAGGCGTCAGCGCGGGAAATTGTCGTGATGAATATTGTCCAGGACATCAAGTGTAGAAGCTGAGCTGATGGCGCGTGTCCTTTGGCCTCTTTCTTGAGCTTCATTCTGCGAAGATTGGCCGTCTCCTCCTCCACCGGAGCGGCCACGAGTCTAACCGGTGTCCTCTCCTTGTTGTTGAGCTGTACATCCATGTCTATGCTGCCGTCCCGATCCAGCCTGGCTATCAAGTCAACGGGTTTCCCTGTTTTTGGGTCGATGTAGACCGTCTTGTGTTTGTGCCGGTAGACGCAGTCAGCTCCCCAGTCCACATGCCGCTGGATCTCTTCGCAGCAAAGGTACCCGCGGTCGCGGAGCACCAAGTCTCCTTCCCGCAGTTCCAGCTCGGGAGCGGCCTTCAGATCATTCTTGCTGTAGGAGTCCACAGAAAACGCGACGAACTCCGCTGCTACAAGATCGTAGACGACCTGGATACGGGCGTTGCACACACTTGAGCTTGCATTGGCGACCCCGGAGAACGCGGCAAAGAGTCGCAGCGGCAGACGCACGACTGTGCTGTCCTGAATGAGCACGCGTTTGTAGGGGCCACAGCTCGAGTACGCATCGGCGAGACTTCTCGGCAATCTGCCCATGATGGCCCGCGCCAGAATCGCCTGGAGAAAGTGCACACATTCATCGTTGACTCTCTTCCAGACGCCCTGTCTACTCACCGACTCGCCACCGATGACCTCCGTTCGTGCCGCCAGATCGTTGTAGCTGGGAGCTCCCTTCACCGACTCGTGGAGCAGGAGCGAGGCAAAGGCCAGCGGTTCTATCTTCCGGTGCGCCCGCTTCTGGAATCCGGTTGCCCATGCAAGGTCTCGGATCTCATCGGGGGTGAGCCTCGGGTTCCCTACCGCCAAGAACATCTCCTCTGCCCGTTCAGACGTTTTTTTGCTCATTTGCAGTCCTTGTGTTGAAATCGAGACAGTTAATAGTATATATACTATTGTCAAGAGATAGTTTCAATTTCCGACAACACACCCCTGAGAAAACACAGGAGGTCTGCATGGGCTACGGAGTGAAAATCCAGCGAGTAGATCGAGGCCAGACCAAATCGTTCTACGTAAATTTTCCGGCAGCAATCGCTGAGGCGGCGAACGTGGTGAAGGGCGAGGCGTGGGAATGGTTCATCGAGGACCGGAACACCTTCCTCATTCAGCGCAAGAAATCGCAGAAGTCATTGCGCAAAAAGAGGAAAAAGACACTAAGTTGACGCATATGCCCAGCAGGGGTCCGGGGACAGCGTCCCCGCCTCCCCCGCCATCGAATCCGTCCGCTCCGACCAAGAGGGCGAGGAATTCCACACCATGGACGGCCAGGTCATGGGCACGCC
>JAGLDW010000696.1 GCA_023145395.1 Lentisphaeria bacterium
GGGAAATGAAGGCCTTCCGCCCGTTGTTTGGAGAGCAGCATGTCGGGTTCGCCGTACGGTGTGGCCTGCGGTCCCATCTCGAACTGCACCGCATCGGCCAGCAACGCCCCCGGCTCCAGAGATTCGATGCCGATGTCGACGGCGCCCAGGATCGGGCGGCAGTCGGCGGATGGTATGTCTATGGGAAAGACATGGCGCGTCCATTCCAGCCCCACTTCGACACTTTTCTCGAAGGTGTCTGTCCGGAATGGATCCCATTTGCGATAGGTCGTCAGAGAGAGCTTTGCTTTGTGGCTGCTCTTGGCGGCCTTGAGGTAGACGGAGAGCACATACTCGCCTTGACCACGTTCGTGAATTTCCCGCTGGAAGGTGAGCTTCCCCGGTTTGTCGGTCCGAACGCATTGCTCGCCGTGGAAGGCATCACTCGCCTTGACTCGCCACGGGGTCTCTTCTGGCAGGTAGCTGCCCACGCGATGCCAAGTCTGCCTGGGGGGCTGGCCAGCTGTCTCTCCCTCGAAGCTGGAATGGTGGATCAAGTTGCTTGCCTGCATCGTGTGACTCCCGTACCGAATGATATTGGAGACGCGCAGTTCGTCGATCAACGCGCCATTGCCTTGTAGAACGATGCCCGCCGCAGGAAGCCCGACGGGAGAGGAAACACCCGTTGCACGATCCCAGATCTCGCCATCCACCCAGAGCGTCAGAACCCCGTTTCCCCAGCAGACCGCCACATGGCGCCAGGTGTCGTTCGGCCACGTTTTTGCGGTTACGGCTCGCCTTACCGAAGACCAGCGTTTCTTGCCGCCGGGCTTTGTGGAAGCGACGGATGCATCCAGTGTGTTCCCCTTCATCTTGTCCAGACGCACGTAGTTGCGATTCTTTCCGTCATCTGCAATAAACACGGTATGCAGCGCTCCGTCGTCGCCCGCCCACGATGTCTTAATCAGAAACTCGATCGTTCCCGCAGCATAGATATCGGCTGGATCGAAGGGGAAATTCCCATCTTCCACCTTGTAGACGATTTGCTCGCTCGCCCGCAAATGAACGGCCTGGCCAAACCCTTCATGGGGTGCCAAGTGAACCTGCCCTGGTGGCAGAGTCTTGCCCCCGAATCCGTTCCGGAATACAGCCGCACGCTCTCCCTTGGCAAGATCGGCCCTCACCGTGCCGTCAAAATGCGCGAGCAGCGTGGTGTGGGCATCCGGTTTGAATGGTGCCTTTGGAACGCCGTCCGCCCAGTTGGACAAAGCCGTTAGCAGGGCCAAAGCTGCGGTAACTCGCCTTGTTGCCATTTTCATTTTCCTGCCTCAAAGTGTGAGTTGTTTAGAACAGGTCACGGCAGGTGTAGGCGAGTGCCTTGGTCGCTGGCGTTGCCGCTTCCACATGGGCGTCCTCGAACAATGTGGTCGCTGTTCCCTCGTGCGTGTAGCCAGCCCATTTGGTGTGGGGCAGGTTGCTGTAGCCCCCAGATGGAGGAACCATTCTGCCACGCTTGTACTTGCCGACCGCTGCCTCGATCATCACGACGGTCTCGCCCGGCTTCTTCCAGCTGCGTGAGATTCGCTTCAGGCCGTAGGCTTTGTTTACGGGCCAGCGTGTCACATTGGTGCCGTACGCCTGGCCGTAGTAGTCCATGTAGAGATAGCTGTGCAGATAGGTGGTCTCCTGGCGTTTGACCTCTATGGGGTTGTCATCCGCCGGGCAGTGGAGCGTGCCCTCCGTGCCCGCCGCCTGCTTCAGGTAGTCGCCGTCCACCAACCACCACCACCAGACCGCCTTCTCTTTCAGCGTTTTCGGCAATCCCGCAGGCCAGTCGGGCTCCTTCCCGCGCAACGTCAGTGCAGGCAGAATCCAGCCGTCGTTATCTTCCGCGAACATCATCCAAGCCTGCCCGCATTCCTTGAGATTGGTGGTGCAGGCGACTTGCTTTGCCTTGGCCAGCCCAGGACTGGTTGCAGCCAGGCAGATCGTCGCCAGCAACGCGGTGGCCACCAACACGACCGCCAGTTCCACCAGAGTGAACCTACAGCGGAGGTCGCCGGACTCCGGTCCGCCCTTACAGGTTGGCCCGGATTCAGGCGATGGTCTCGTTGGAGAAAAGGCAGAGGGAAAGGAGAATAGACTGCTTTCTCTCTGTCGTCCCTCTCCCCGAAGGACCGTTCGCCGGATTCGTTCTGCCGGACTGTGGGCAGGGCGAAGCCGGTGGACCTTTGCCTTTCTGCTCCTCTCCGTGCCTCCGTGTCTCCGTGGTGATTGTCTTTGTCCCTGGGTCCGGGGCAACGCCGCAAGCTCTATTCCACAAGTTTGTTCAGCGCCCATTGCAGGAGCTCCTTTTCGAGTTTGCTCTGGTCCGCACTACCCTTCTGGCGGAATCGGGTTTGCATGCGTTTCAGTGCCGCATCGGCCACTGCGCGCGGCACATTCTCCTCCGTCACCCAGCGGTCCGCGACCTTCTTCAGTCGTGCCTCCTGTCTCCCCCAACGGGTCGCCAGCAACGCTTCATAGCGTGCCTGTCCCGCAGCGATGCGTCGGCGCAGCGCCTGTTCCTCCGCGGAGTCCGCGCCCTTCGATTCCCCCGCAAGAAGCGGGGACATGGACAGCAACAGAATCGCAAGAATTTTTCCAGTCGTTTTCATTTGAGGCTTCCCAGCTTGAACGTTGCTTCGGCAGACACCCCAGTCGCGGCGTCTCGCACTCGGATCCGCCAGTTTCCCGGCGAGTTGTTCAGCGCGAGGGGCACGCGCAGAACTGCCCGTCCGTCCAGAGCATCCACGTTCTTCGCGTAGTGGGACAGTGCCCGTCCGTTCGGTCCGAATACATCCAGATGCAGCACATGCTGTCCCGCCTTGCCACGCTCCGGGATCACCTCCGCAGTCACTTCGAGGACCTCTCCGGCGCGAATGCGCTGCGGACACCGCAAAGCCACGGCTTTCACGCGGTATGGCAGCAGCGCAAAGACCTTGGCCCGGCCAGGGCCCAGCTCCGTCTGCGCGGAATCGACGAATCCGAGATAGCGTCCTTCGCGGCTGTCATACACATGCGCCTTCGCTCCAAAGCCAACGCGGATGCTGCGTGGCGGAGGGATAAATGCCTCCAGTTCCTCATCCGGCACGTCTTGCTCCCGCGCGGCCTGGGCCCGTGCGCGCAAGGGATTCTGCAGCACACCAACCAAGTGGCAGACACCCAGACGATGTCGATAGGCACGCAGATGCGGCAGATCGGGCTCGAAAGTCACACCGGGCGCCATGCCAGCTTGTTCTTGCACGCGCGCAAAGGCCGCCAGCCAGGCGGGCGCCTCTTCTGGGTAGGTCTCCACCTCGATGGACAACACGCTCTGCTTTCGGTTGTATCCGCAGAGCAGGAAGTTCATGAGCACCGCCGTGCCTTTGCCGAAATCATGTGCCACCAGCGCGGGAGCGTCTCCGGCCTGAGCCAACGCCTGTCCTCCCGCCAGCTTGAGCGTGGCGTCAACGGGTGTCGCCGGAACCTCGCCTGCGAACGGTCCGCCCTTCACGGTGCGCTTCTCCAGCTTGACCGGCGCGCACGTGTGACTCACTCCGAAGACCTCGTCGAGAGCACCCGCTTCCCGGTACTTCCCGTGCTCGTCGCAAAGCGCAGGCCGCACGTCCGCGACGAGCGTGCCGCCTTGTTGTACAAACTCACGAATCCGATCGGCGGCAGCGCCCGAAAGCGCTTGCACAAACGGCAGAATCAAGTACTGAAAATGACCCTTTGCCAAGATGCCTTTCTCGATCTGCTCTGGCGCGACAATGCGGAAGGGCTGGCGCGTGTCCTCCAGCAGGGGAATGATGCTGCGGAGATTGTTCGAAAAGTGACCGTGTGCGCCCTCGAAGCTGGCGACATGCAGGCTCTCGATGGAATAGAGCACCGCCGTGCCGCCGTGTTCGCGCTCGGCCGCGATGAACAGTCGAGCGAGTCCCTGCTTCATCTCCCGCACCTCCGTGGCGTTGGGCGCAAAGCATTGGAAGAGCGAGAAATCCGGCGCGCTGACACTGCCGTGACCGATGCCGCGATCGGTCATTGCCGCATACCACACCCAGACGGAGTTGGCGCCGCGGAACAGATGCCGCCAGTTGATGTACCAGTTGTAGGCTTGGCTTGGCCAATGCCCGTACTTCTTGTAGTCGGCGTAGCTCCCGACCCAGCCGCATCCCAAAAGCGCGTCCGGTTGGGCAAAGTCCACCACGGCATAGGGGGAAAATGCGCCATCGTAGGTATTGTTGAGGTCGAAAGACTGGTTGATGCGGTAGAGGTCGAAGGCGTTCAGGGTCGCGTGTGTGTCGTAGTCCGTTCCCTCGTAGCCCGTGCGCGCATTGGGGACGACTGCCTGCAGCGTCGTGCGGCAGAACTCCTGAATTTCCACCCAGTTGCGGTCCATCCGTCTGCGAAAGTCGATCCACAGGCAGCGGAGAGCCGGATCCTCGCGCGCTTCGTCCAGGGTTGCGGGCTCAATATCGTCGAAGCTCTTGTACGAGGCGCCATACTCCGCATTCAGTTTGACAATGGTGCCATATTCCTGCTCCAGGAACGTGTGGAATGCGGCGACGCAAGTGGGAGAGTGGCAGATATCCCCGAACTTGCCGAAACGAAAGTGGCATTCGTCTCCCATGCTGAACTCGTTGACGGAATAGGGGCGGACAATCTTGGCCCGCTTGGTCAACAGCGCTGCCAGGTAGCTCCGATACTCGGGGCTGGTGAGGCAGGGGATGCGCGTGTTGGGGGGCGTGTCCGCAGTGATTTTCCCGTCGTTCGGATGCAGACGGGTTGCATACGGGATGTGGCGCATGTTCGCTAGCGGGATGGCCGGGCAGACATCCGAGATGTTCGAGGCGTAGTTGGTGTCGAATCCGTATTCGCGGAAGGTCTCGTAGGCGGGCACGGCCAGGTAGCTGCGCGAGGACATGTGGGCCAGTCCCCACAGCACGTAGCGGAATGCATGCCGGTCCGGGTGCAGGTCGCGCAGGGAGAACGCCGCGCGGGCCATATCCACAACTTGACCGTCCACGACAAGCTCGCAGACCAGACGCTGCACAATGGTCAGTGGCTCGTAGGCAGGCAGCCGGAACGAGGTATCCGCCGTCGCTGGCAACTCGGTCCGGGCCGTATATCTGCCGAACGTGTCCACCTGCGAAATCCGCAATCGAGCACCGGTGGGAACATCGCCACGCAGGACGACCCGCCCGGCCACCGTCTCGGAGGCACCCAGTTCCTTCGGCGCCTCGAAGCTCGCGATGCCGCAAGACGAAGTGACGATCACATGCCGCGATCCCGCATCCGCCACCTTGCCTTTCACAAGCACGCGGACATCCGCGAAGTAGGTCCCCGCGGACATGGGCGGCAGGGGGAAGGAGATGTCCGAACGTCCTGCGGGAAGGCTCTTGGTCACTTGCGTCCAGTGCTCCATCGCATTGCGCGGAGTCCGCAGGGACAGTTCGATGACGGCTGCCTTGACGATGCCCTGCGTCTCAAGGCTCACAGACAGAGCCATAGGCGTGTCCCGCGACAGCGTTGCGGACTCCGCAGGAACCAGACGACAGCTTGGCCGCACGCCAGCCGCGTGCCGCATGAGCTGGATCACGTGCAGCAGGTAGCGGTCGTACTCTCCAGCTGCGGGGTCGAGGGAATCATCCAATCGCCCGGGGGTGAGGATCTGCGGTCGCGCGGCCGCGAAGGGACGCAGTCGGTGGATGGTTCCCGCGCCGAACG
>JAGLDW010000697.1 GCA_023145395.1 Lentisphaeria bacterium
CGCTCCGCTGGGACTAGCTTGGTGGTGGCGAGAAGAACGCAATGCAGGGAATGCGCATGACAGATGACACACAGTTTGTTGCCATCGATTTCGAGACCACGGGAACGGTCGAGGGATATCCGACCGAGCCCTGGCAGATCGGCATGGTCTTCATGCGCGGCGGACGAGTGGAGGGGCAGTATCGCTTCCAGTCTCTGCTGCACGTGGGCGACCGGCCTTTCAATCCCTACGCCCCCGGCCGTCACACCAGCGTCCGGGGGGAGCTTCTGGTCGCCCCCACACTGCATGATCTGTGGGGACAGCTCGAACCATGGCTGGGAGGACGCCCCCTCGTCGCCCATAGCACGGCCACAGAGCGGAAAATGCTGGGCGAAGCATTCCCCCTCCACCCCTTCGGTCCTTGGATCGACACCCTGGACTTGGTGCGCGTGGCATATCCCGGGCTGGAGAATCACAAGCTGGAGGATGTGGTGCCACGGCTTGGACTGCAGGAGCGCGTCATGGAGATTGCTCCAGACCTTGGACCCCATGACGCCTTCTACGATGCCGTCGCCTGCGCTGTGCTGCTTGAGCATCTGCTCGGTCTGGAGGGCTGGCAGGGACTCGCACTGGCGAGCTTGACGAATGCGAAGTCCCGTGCCCTACTCCGAATTCAGGCCGCCCGCAACGACGCATCCCTGCATCGAAAATAGACAGAATCGTTCCGAATGTTTAGCGTGGACAGCGTACTAGGCCCGCCGCTGCGGACTTCGCGAATCGTAGGCATATCACTTGCTCAGCAGCAGCGCTTTGGTCTGCACGCCCTCGATCATGCCCAGCTTCCCCGACAATGCGCCCACCTGGTCGGTGGTGCCCTCCACCGTTAGGGAGATGATGCTGACACCCCTGTCGCGATAGGGCAGTCCAAGCCGTCCGATGATGATGTCCCCAAAATCCGTGAGCAAACTGTTCACCAAGGGGATCGCCTCCGGATGGCCCTCCACAAGGATGGCAATCACACCAATGCGTTTTTTCATGAATCCGCCTCCAGGTTGGGATTCTCAGTCGAGCGTCCAGGCTTTGTGTATTGCCTCGCGGTTGTCGAGTAGGAGGAACATAAGGTCCAGTTCGAGATTGATCACGTCCTCCTCCTCGCGCATCACCCATTCGCGCATCCAGGCGAAGCGCAGAGCCAGCAGGTAGTCGGCGAACCATTGCCAGCTCTGCTCTGCGAAGATCCCAGCCTCGCGCAATCGGCTGAGCATGGCCGGCACCAGTCCCCGCAGCAGCGACTCGGGGTATTCCATCCCCGCACAGCCCACCATGTTGGCCACATCGAACATCTCGGGCTTGTAGCCCATGAACTCCCAGTCCAACACGCTGCGGAGTCCGCTCTCCGCCCAGATCACATTCATGGGGTGAAAGTCTCCATGGCAGAAGGCGGTGGGAAGACCGCCGTGGGCCGCGACAAATCCCCCGTCCCGCAGGTGGTCGACAAAGGGCTGCAATTCCCCATGCAGCTTTGGAACCCGGGTCTCATAGCTGCCGAGAAGATGCTGGTAGTAGTCCACAATGGAGAAGATATCCGGTTGCACGGAGGGCAGGGGGCTGGACGCGGCGCGCAGCGCGATCAGCCAGTCGGCCAGCGCCTCCCCCCGCCATTCCTCCCAGATATAGTCCGGCCGGGGCAGCGCCACACCCTCGATGAACGGCATCAACTGCCAGAACGTGCCTCGAATCTCGCCGACGCACCCGCCCGTGCTTGCGACAAGATAGGGATCGACATGCGGCACTCCCCGCTCCCGCAGCGTTTGCAGCGTGGCGCTGATGCGGCGGCGGTGGTCCCGCTTGCTCCCGGCAATCTGCTCCAGCACGAAGACAGAGCCTTCGGTGGACTCAATGGCAGTGCGCCATTCGGTGCGCTCGGGGCTGCCAGTCAGGTCCAGATCGTCGCGCTGTCGGGCGAGGGGCACCGCCCAGAGCTTCAGGACTTCGCGGAGTTCGTCGGAGGTGGGCTGCTGCATGGGTGATACTCTCGTTGAAGAGGATTCGGATCTCGAGAATCTACCTGCAAAGGCGCTCGGGCGCCAGCTTGGCCGGTCATCGGTCAGTGCTCACCGATCCTCGATTACTATCCCAGGTGGGTCACCGATCACCTCACCTCAGTCGGTCTTTCCAGGCGAGGTCGAGTCGCGCGCGCGTGCTTGCGCACCACGGCATTCCCCGCTAGACTACACGTAGGCTGATTCGTCTGTGGATCTGGCCGCTTGATCAAGTGCGCCGCCTGTCGGGAGTTCTACTGCCACGCTGGATGGAACTTCGGAAGAATGTGGTGGCGCAGGATGCCCGGAAAATGTTGGGACTACGCGCACATGAGCGAGAATGAAGGCAAAGACTCTGTCTGCTATCTCAGAGTCAAGACTGCGGACTCCGAACCGGAATTGTTCCGGATTCGCAGTTTTCCCTGCCGCATTGGGCGCACTGCCGACAGCGACGTGCGCATCAGCGAGGCATCGATCTCCACCCTCCATGCCGTCATTCTACAGCTTCCGGACGGACGCCTGCAGATCGAGGACCAGTGGAGCACCAATGGCATGTACCTGAATCGCCGACGTGTGACGCAGTTGCTGATCGACCAGCCACTGGAACTCACATTTGGGCGGGTCAGGGTGGATGTTGCGCTCAGCGAGGAGGAGTTGTCCGGAGATGTGCAGAAGTCTCCGGCAAAGGAGACGGTGATCGGCGCACCGACCGATACTGCCCCCCCGTCGCCTGCGGAGGGGCGGAAGGCATTGCCCACGGTTTCCGAGATCGCGGACGCGGCGGCGGCGGCCCGCCGGGCGGCCAAGGACCGAAAGGAGCATGGGCCCAAGAGGCGCACACCCGTGTCCGCTTCGGGACAGACCGTCTCGCGGAGAGGAATCGTCTGCCCGCATTGCTGGCACCGCTTCGATGTGGAGGAGTTTCTGTTCATTGCCCGCCATCAGAATCTGGTGGGCGACCCCGTGCTGGGCGCCGATGCGCAGCAGCGCTTCCTGCCCTCCCGTTTCACGCCGGAGGGGAACGCCCTGGACAGTGCGGGCATGAGCTGCCCCGACATGGCCTGCCCCCGCTGCCATCTGCGCATTCCGCAGGCCGCGAGCGAGAACCCACCTCTCTTCCTCTCCATTGTCGGCGCCACAGCCAGCGGCAAGTCCTACTTCCTCACCAGCATGACCTGGGAGTTGCGCAATAGTCTGTCGAAGAATTTCGCCATCAGCTTCACGGACACCGACGCCGTCAACAACCAACTGCTCAACGACTTCGAGGAAACCATTTTCCTGAACTCCCGCACCGACAGCTTGGTCGCGCTGCGCAAGACGGAGCTACAGGGGGAACTCTACAACCAGGTGCTGCTCGACAGCATGCTCATCAACCTGCCAAAACCGTTCATGTTCACTGTGACCCCCTCGGAGCACCATCCCGACTACGAGACCGTGCGGGAGAAAATGTCCCGCACGCTCGTTCTCTACGACAACGCCGGGGAGCATTTCGAGCCGGGCATGGATTCGGTGGACAACCCGACCACGCAGCATCTGCTGCACTCCGACACCATCTTCTTTCTCTTCGACCCCACCAAGGACGTGCGTTTCCGCCAAAGACTGGCGGACAGCTCGGATCCCCAACTCGAGGAGGGAACTCGGGTCCAGAGGCAGGAGATTATTCTCACCGAGATGATCAACCGCATCAAGAAATACTCCGGCATGCGATCGGGTGTGAAGACCGCGAAGAGCCTCGTCATCATCGTGGCGAAGTTCGACATCTGGCGTGAACTGCTCGACATGTCCGTGCCTCCTGAGCCCTGGGAATGGAACGCGCGAATGAACACCAGCATACTTGACATGGACCAGATCAAGAATGTGTCCTTCAGCCTGCGGTCTCTGCTGGAGGACATCTGCCCGGAGCTGGTGTCCACGGCGGAATCCTTTGCCGGCGACGTGCTCTATCTCCCGAACAGCGCGCTGGGGCGCAGCCCCGAACTGAACGAGGAGACGGGCATGCTGGGCATCCGATCCCAGGAAGTCCAGCCATTCTGGGTGACTGTGCCGATGATGTACTTTTTCTGCGAGCGCGGATTCATCCCTGTCAAACCGCGTTCCAAGCGCGAGAAGCGCGAGTTGGTCCCGATCGAGTACAAGGTGTCCGGCGACGTGGTCTTCGTGCGTGTGCCGGGCCGCGAGAAGCCTCTGCAGATTCCCCTGTCCTATATGGGAGCGCGGCTGCAGGTTCCGGGTACGGATCTCTGGTTCGATCTTCCTGTCCGCCGTTCATCCAGCCGCAGGAAATAACGCGGTCTCCGCAGCGTTCTCCGGACAGAAGTTCATTTGGGAGTAGCGATTCGATGGCCAAGGAGCTTGTGTACACGTCTGCAGAACACGGCCTGCGACCCGGCACGCGCGGTTTCTGCACGGTCGCCTACACGGTTGGCATGCGGCCGCAGATCATTCAGATTCTCGAGGCGCTCAGCGCCTACAAGAACATGTACGCGGTGCATGATCAGCGCCTCGCCGAGAGCCCCGTTTCCTTCAGCCACTACCGGTACAAGCTGGTGGGTCGGAACCTGAGCATACTCTCCCGCGTCGCCCCCACTTCGGCGGACCACACGTCCCGCTCGAACAAGGTGGCGCACCACGTGGTGCTGGGGAACCGCGAACGCATTGATGCAGGCCCCGCCCGGCTGGCGTCTCGCCCGAGCTTCTTCTTCGATGAGTGGTCGCGGGAGCCGCATCGCATCGCCGAACCGAAGATGATCGAGGACAAGGAGGGCGAGACCGGCACGCATGCGGCCGCCTGGGAGGCGCTCACGGGGGACGCGGGCTGGGCAGGCGTGCTGGCCTACTCGTTCCTCGCCAGTGCAAAGCGTCCGGCATTTCTCGTCTTCGAACCGGGTCTCGAGCTTCTGCCGTTGATCGCGGAGGCACTCGCGCTGCTGATTCCCGAACAGCGCTGGCAGGTCACCTACAACACCTACTTCACGGCGTTGCCCGCCGGGGCATCGTGCGCATGGAGATGCTGCCTGCCCGATTCCGAGATGCTGCGGGAGGCGCGCCGCAACCCGTCCAGTCTTGTGATCGATCTGACAGCGCCACTGAAGGCGCCGCGTGAGAACTCGCTGGTCACCTGCGCCAGAGAGGGGACGCCGCTGCCCGAGTCGGCCCCCAGTTCGTCAAGTTCGCCGAAACGCCGGTTCACGGTCCTGCCGCAGGCAAGCAAACCGCGCCTGCGCATGCGGCCCAAGATCTGAGGATCCTCCTGATGACGCCGGAACAACAACTTGTTCAACAGATCCGAGACGTGATGGCGAACGACCAGCTCGAGCGCAATCCTGTGCTGGAGGATTTCGCCGAGCAGTTCGCCGAGCTTTGCCACGACATCAATGCACGCCTCCAGCGCTGCACGGAATACTTGGACAAGGGCATGCGCTCCGAGGCGGTCCACGAGGCGCGGAGTGTGCCCGAACTCCTGCCGCTGGTCAAGACAGTGGAGTTCGAGGAGTTGATTCGGTGGCGCAATATCTGCCTTGATTTGGAGCTGATTCCCTCTCCCCATATTGCCATGGAGATGGCGGAGAGACTACGCGCGGAATGCACGACCGAACAAGACCTCGAGCCCTTGCTCAGGGAGTACCGTCGCCACGTGTATCAAGGCGACAGGGACGCTTGTATCCGCTTGCTGCGCGAGCTGCGCGAGCGCGATGCGGACAACCCGAGCTGGCCCGAGAACCTCGAGCCCCTGGAGCAGGAGCAGCTCCCCGACCTGCTGGACAAGGTGGGGCAGGCTGTCGAGGAGGAGAATCTGGACGCCCTCAAAACGCTTCACGCCGAACTGACCCATTCGCAACGTGTGGTCCCCGCTCCCGAAGCGCTCATGGAGCAGATACGGGACGTGCTTTTGTCCGAACGCAGGCACGAGACTCTTTTCGAAGGACAGAATGTCGCCAAACGGCTGGTCTCCGCGTTGAAGGCGGACAAGGAAGAGACGATCGGGGAGTTGCTCGGACAGTGGGAGAAACTGGTGGGTGACGAGGCGTTCGAACCCACCCAGGATCTGGAGTCGATTGCCGCCGAAGGATTGGAATGGCAGAAGGGGAGGGAAGTCGAGCGGGAGGCCGAGACCGAGTTTCAGGGCGAGCTGGACGCCATGTGGGCGCTGCTGGAAAATCCCAAGTCCTCGGAGGCCGAGATTCTACATTGTCGGGATCGCTTGGGCGCTGGGAAACGACCACTTCCCGAAGCGCTGGAGAGCAGTGTCGAGGAGAGTCTGGAACGGCGTCGGCGAGCCCGGACGCGCAAATGGAAATTGATCACTGGTTGCACTGCCGCCGTACTTGCCGCACTGATCGTGGCAGGCGTGGTGATGACAGTGGCGGCGAACAATAGCAAACGGCGACAGGCGATCCTGGCCAAGGCCGAGACGCTCCTCGAGAGTCGAAGCTTCGACGAGCTGCACGACTATCTCGAGGGCGTGCGAACGCGCGACATTGCGCTGTACAACTCGCCCGAAATGAGACATTTTCAAAATGAGGCGCGCGAGGCAATCGAAACGCGGGAGAACCGGGAGAAAAGCTATGCGGCGCTGATGGGGCAACTCCGCGATATTCGTCGCGCGGAATACGCCGCGGGAGCAGAGCAGGTCCGCGCAGTCCTCGCCGAGGTCCGCCAGTTCGCGGACACGGACAAGCAGACGCGCGTCATCGTGGAATGGCAGCACGGCTGGGAGCAGTGGGTCAATCGCGAACAGCAGCGGACCGACAGCGAACTGCAGCGGGTCACCTCGGCGGTAAAAGGTCTTCTCGCTTCCCGGACGCGCCGGGCTTTCGCCTCCTTCGCCGCTGAAAAAACCACCATCAGCCGCGCGGAAGCTATCTTGGCGGAAGGAACTCCCTACGTCGAAAACGCCACAAATGGTGTGGTTGACGCCTACAACGCCGCTGCCGCCGGCGTGGCGGCCTGGAAGAGGGACCACGCGCAGCGAGTCGAACAGGATCAAAGCAGCAGGCAGAAATTGACGGCATTTCGTGACCAGATCCCCACCGTGCTTCCCGATGTGGCGCAGTACACCGCTTTGCTGCGAGAGTTCACCACACTGTTTCCCGATGCGCCCGAGACGCCCTCTTTCAGACGCGCGCTCGGCATGGCCTCTGTCTGGACGTCGACTTCGGCGCTAAAATCGTTTTCCATGCACACCTTTCCCCCCGAGCAGGCGGAAGCCTCTGCACTGCAGGCGCTGCTTGCGGACGCCAAAAAACTGACAGGATCCGTATGGGAGCCGGATCTGGCCGCGTGCATGCAGTACCTGGATTCCGTGAACCAAGTTCGGGCCAAGCTTCCCACCCTCCTCCTCAGCAAGACGGACACACTCAATCTCAAGGTATTCCGCTATCGACGCAAAGGGAACAAGGTGTGGAAGCGACTCCATCACTCCAAACCCATCAACAGTCGTGTGGAGATCGAGGACGATGGGACCGAGACCAAGGTCTACTGGGGAACGGTCCACTACTACGACACCGACACCGACAAGCCCTGGTTGACACACACGAGCAAGGTGTTTCCCGACAAGCTCAACACCAAGGACTTTGACATCCAGTTCGCCCCGCGAGCACAAGACAACCTGGTGGGTCATGGGCGCATTCTCTATCGCTTTATGGCCGAGGCGAACGAAGCCGCCGAGCTTGATGTCCACCTCCTGAACGGCATTCGGCGGACGCTGTTCGACAAGACGCTGGACCCTGTTCCCAGAGCCTGGGTTCTGAAACGACTCGTCCATTTTCTGGCCGAGAGCTTTCCAGGTGTGCCCGATGTCGAAGTGATGTTGAAGCAGGCCGACAGTATGAACACGAACGCGCCGTGGATGAACCCGAACCACCCCGAGGTGCTGGTTGCAAACGCGGATATCGAGGAGAAAATGCGCTCCTTTCCCGATGTGGAGAAGACAGTGCGCAGTCTCCAGCTGCGCCGTGCCACTCTGGCGTTGACACTGAGTCGGCAGGTGCGCTGTGTGGGCTCGCTCCAGCGCTCGGAAGACGGTGAATTGGAACCGGTACTTGTGCGACGCTTGGAGGGAGAGGCGTGGAGCATCCAGAAGGATGCAACGGGTACGCAGCCCTTCTTCGAGGTTGTCGGCGTTGTCAGTGCGGATGGCTCGTTGCGCCTGTCTGCCAAGATGCGTCAGGATCAGTATGCCGGCCAGCTCCTTTTCGCCCCGTCCGACGGCCGGTCCTGCGCGGAGGCGCTGAAAGACGTATTCCGGACGGACGGGGAGAGAAAGGGCGTTTTGCGCCCGGCTTCGTGGCCTGTGAATAGGTGGTAGACAGTAGTGGGGCAGAGATCCATGGCGGCATTCGGCGGAAAGCGTTCACTGGGCATCGATGTTGGCTCGTCAGGAGTCAACGCCGTCGCGCTCACGCTGGTCCGCAAGGAAGTCCAGATCGAGAAACTGGACACGCACGATACGGGTGCGGAGGGCATTCTAAACGATGCGGAACTCTATGCGAGCCTGGGCGAGTGGCTCACTGCCCGAAAATGGGCAAAACGGGAGCTGGTATTCGGGCTTCCCCAGTTTGTCTGCACCACTCAGGTAGCGGATTTTCCCGCGGGGTCCGCAAGTGGTCTCGAGGACATGGTCTCCTACGAGACCCAGCAGCTAGCCGGCCTTTCCGAGGAGGGATTCATCCACGACTATGCAGTGATGCAGGCGCTGTTCGGACGCAAGAATCCCGTCTTGATTGGCGTGTGTCGCGAATCCGTGGTGCGGGAGCGGATTGCAGCCATCAGCGGTGCCGGAGTGGCGCCAGCCGCTTTGGCCATGCAGGGCCTTGCGGCAGTCAACGCCCTGCTTTGGCTGCAGCCGGAGGTAGTGGAGGAGCCCACGCCCCAGATTCTCCTTGATCTGGGCAAGGAGGGAACCACGGTCGCCGTGGTGGCGGCGGGGCAGCCACTCTATGTCGGAAGTCTCGATTTTGGCTCCTATCTCTACACGCGGGCATTGGCTGGGAAGATGAAGTGTGACGAAGGCGAGGCGGAGATCAGAAAGCACCAACTCGACTTGACCCAGGAAGCACCGACATCCGCCGTGTTCCAAGTCACGCGCAAGCTTGAGACCGAGCTGCAATATGCTGTGGAGCACTGGCGCGCACAGGAGCGCGGAGAATTGAACGAAGTGCCGATCAGTGGTGTCTGGCTGTGTGGCGGCGGCGCGCGTCTAGGCGGCTTGAGCGAGATTCTGGAGAGCCGTCTCGATTGTCCCGTACGCCTGTTCGGGCCGACGGATAGCGAGGGGGGGCAACCCATGCCGGAGCACGTCACCGCATTCGGCCTCGCTCTTGCAGGGCTTGGGGCGTGCACCCATGGATATTTCGCTAACCCCTGCGGATTTTCGCTGGAGTCAGCTGCGCGAACGCCGGTTCCCCTTTCTCGTCGCCGCCGCCGTCTGGTACACGCTGCTGATGGCTCGCCATGCTAGTCACAATCTACGTGCGCGGAGTCCGCGAAGAATTCCGCTTGGAGACACGTATCGGCGAGTTGAAGGTGTGCGAGGGAAAGATGCCCGAGCTTGTCGAAGCGCTGCAGGCCATCAAGACCGAGGAGGCCCGCATGATTCCCTTTGTGGAAAAGGGAAATCGTGCTCGCCGCTTTGTTCATGCTCTGGATAGCCTGGGAAGTGCCATCGGAGACCAGGACTGGTTTGTCTATCTCGCCGATCGAGACAGCTACGATAGAGGGAAAGTCAATGCCGATGTGGCGACCGCGCGACCCGTTGCCGGAAAAGGCACGACCTTCAGTCTTTTCGACGCTGGACGCCCTGGAGCAACCCGAGGCGTTGGGGATACCGCCATCGCCCCCGAGTTCCCGGAGAAAGTGTTTGTGTACGACATTCCGCTGATGACCTCGTTGGTTGCCGCGGGCTACACCCCGCTTGTGCCATCGGACCCGTATGGCGCCGTTCACAAAGCCGTCGCCTACCTCAACCAGAGCGATGTCTACAACGGAGTGGATTCATTGCCTGAAATAGACCGCATGGGCCGTGCCGACATATTCGACCCGTGGCTCAAGTTCCTGCGTAGGACTCCGACTCGTCTGTACAAGGCGTTCACCCTCCAACTTCCTCTCGCGCAGCCGGACATCGTGATCCCCGAAAATCGGGAGCGAGAAAGAGGGAAGAAATGAAGAATTGGCCACAGAAACATAGGAATTTGGTGACGTATGCCATCTTCGTTCTCCTCGTGTTCGCCGCCTGCTGGGTCCTCTTCGTCCGTCCGATGAAGAAGGAACTGGAGAAAGTGAGAGACGATTGGGAGAAACGGCAAACGAGACTGTTGCGAGAGGGCTGGCCGTTGAACCCGGGAAAGCTCGAGGCGCTGCGGGAATCGTACAGGGCACGTCTGGACGGCAAGGGGAGTGACGCGGGGATCAAGGCTCGGAGCGATGCCGTCGCACTGCGCTCCTCCAGCATGTTCGACGAGAGAATTCGCACCAGTTTCGGCACACGTGGAGACTTCATGAAAGCCGTCTCGCGCCTGGATTACCAAACGCAGTTCAATCGCGTCTTTCGCGAATTGGCGAAGGAGGATGTTCTGCTCGCACCCGATGAGTTGAAGCTCTCCGAGGATAGTTCCTCCCCCTACGTCTATCAGTTGGTTCTGCAAGTCTGGACACTGGAAATGGTCGTGCGCCACGCCCTCGACCAAGGGCTCAAGGTGGCGGCGGCGGAGACCGCGAAAGTGAGGGTCGGCAACCGCGATGTGCCTGCGGCCAAGGTCACCGTGCTGCCGGTGCGTGCGTATTATGCACAAGCGAAGGACGCGGATCCATATGTCCTCGAAATGCCTGTGCGAATGACAGTGAGCGGAGGCGTCGATCAGTGCCGGGCGTTTCTCCGCCAGCTGACAAGCGAGGGAACATTCCTCCCCATCAGCCATCTGCAGCTCTATGCCGATGATCCCTCACGGCCGGAGTACGAAAGACGGGGAAGCGTGAAGATCGACAAGGTCCGCATGGAGGTGGAATGCTCTGCGTTCTTCCTCTTCAAACGGACTGGGTGAAAAGAATGGGAGTCGTGTCATGAAAGCTCTGTGGCGAAGGATTCAAAGGGACTGGGAGCCGACTGTGCAGTGGGGAATGCTCACCGCGCTGCTGGTGCTTATTGCCCTGATTTGCACCGGGGTCGGCTCGCGACGTGATCTAGGCCAGAAGCGGGGACGAACACCGCAGTGCAAAAGCCTCTTCACAAGCACATCCTTTGCCTTTTTCGAGGATATCCCGGCGGCGGATGGAGCGGCGAACCCCTTCGATTTCTCCACGGAACTTCCCGGTCGGCGCCCTCCCGCGCGAAAACCCGCGAAGATTAACTGGCAGAAATTCAAACCCAAGCCGGCCGTGAAACCCAAGCCCAAGCTGGTCAAGCCAAGACCGCCAAAGCCAAAGCCAATCGTGAAGAAAGTTCCGCCCCCGCCGAAGTACCGCTACGCGGAGGTCAAGTATCTGTTCCTCAACCCGAACCAGTCGGGCAAGCAAGTTGCCATCGCCCAGTTCATTGATCCGGTGACCAAGCAACCCCGGATGGAGTCTCTCAGCGCCGGGGACAAGATCCATGGGATACGGGTGCACAGTTTCACCGAGCAGGCACTGAACCTGATCGATGCGCGTGGGCGCAAGCACAGGATTCTCTATGGCGAGGCCGGCAAAGTGGCGGCGACGGCCCAATGAGCGGAAAGGATCCCACTATGAGCAGACAGACACAGGCGGGTCGGGCGTTCACCCTGATCGAGCTTCTCGTGGTCATCGCCATCATCGCCGTTCTGGCCGGATTGCTGTTGCCAGCGCTCAACAAGGCGAAGGAGCGTGCCAAGCAGGCGAACTGCGTCAACAACCTCCGACAACTCGCATTGGCGTTCGAAATGTACGTCCAGGAGTTCGACGAGCACTTTCCCGACTACACAAACGGGCCTGCGGGCGCGGGGCGAGAAGGCGGTTGGATCTACTACGATGCGTTCCCCGTGCCCACAAGTGGCAACTTCGACCCCACCCGCGGTGTCATCTACGAGTACATCAACAACAAGCAGGTGTTCCGGTGCGACGGAGATGGCACGGACAGCACCTGCAGCTACGGTGCAAACTCCGATACGGACAGCGCAAGACTGGGGGAGATCCCCAATCCGTCCGATGTGCCGTTGCTGGTCGAGGAGGGCTCTGCCATCGACACGACCAATGATGGTTTCTTCGATCTGGACTACACCCCCAGGGACCACGTTGTAAATCGCCACCAGAAAGGCTCGGTCTACGGGTTCTGCGACGGCCATGTCGAGTGGCTAAAGCTCACGGACTTAGAAGTCGAGAGCAAGTGCGACTTCAAGTGAAAAGTTCGTGGAAGACTGCACCCGGGCTTGTCCCGGTGGAGTCACGATCCCGAAAGAAGGATGACCGCCACCGGGCTTGTCCCGGTGGAGTCACGATCCCGAAAGAAAGAGATTTTTGAGGTTTCGTCACCGCCATCTCCCTCCATGAGCTGCACTCCCCGCAAAATCCTTGTTTCCCTGTTTCTTCTCGGCGCGACCTCCATCTGTGTCGGGGGAGACGCGGGCGTGTTCGTCGAACGCCGCCGCCTGACGGTGTCGCAGATCGAATCAACGCTGCCGCCTGCTTCGCGCTGGCGTAGCTTCCCTTCCTCCATCCCCTCCGGGCTGAACGGTTTGCTGTATTCTCCTCCTACGGGGAACTGGTTGTTCTATGGTCGCAGCCGCGATCGTTCCCGCTGGGTCTCTGTCACCACGGACGTCGCCGAAGTCATCCGTTCGACGGAAACGGAGGTATTGCGCGTGGACACGCAGGCGGCCGTGCTGGAGGCGAACTCCACGTTCCACTGGCGTGTTTTCCACACAGGCGGCCTGACGATCGATGTCGGTGGCCGTCTTTTGTTCAGTCTCTCGGATCGCTCGGGATGGGATTTTTTCTGGATCGGCGGGAGCGCCGCATCCCCGCCGACAAAGATCTACGAGACCGATGTGGAGGATGGCTTCATGCGCACCACCTTTGGCGGGGACGACCGCTGGGGCGTGTTCGGGGGAAACTGGGCGCTCAAGCAGTATGGGGGGGGCATGCCAACCACCGACAGGGAGGCCAAGAGTGCCAGCTACCGTCGTGCCTCCAACGCTTTCACGCTTGTCGGCAACGACGGCGAGGCGCACTACGGTCGCGAGGACTGGTGCAACCTCTACATGGAGACACGTTTTTTCTTCGGGCGTCCAGACAGCTTCTCCAAGCGGGACACACTCGTCAAAACGGTCCTTGGCGGCGAACCCGTGTATGCGGACAAGACGGCCATCTACCAGTCAAACCAGATTCAGGAGAATCCCGAAGGCAGCTTCTTCATCTGCCAGGGTCTTCCTGGCCGGTTCCGCGTGGCTTTCGGCTGGAGCATGGACGATCGCTGCTTTCAGCTGAAGAGGCAAGCACCCGGGGACTTGACGTGGAATATCGAGAAGACTTGGAAGATGCGTCCCTACTTCACGAACTGGGTGCGTGTGGGTCTGGGACTGAAGCAGGGCTGCACGGCTGTGCCATACATCGACGGACTGCAGCTCGGCTCCTACCGCCTTCCGTGCGTAGTCTCCGGTCCGATGACGCTCATCAGCAACGGGAAAAAAGTGGAACTGGACGATGTGCGCATCCATTCCTACCCAAGGTCCTCCCGCCTAGGTGCGCGGATTTTCGAGAGATCCACCAACTTCGCCCAAAAGGAGTTGCTTGCCAAGAAAGATCTGCAGACCGGACAATGGACCCGGGCGGAACTGGCGTTCGAGAGCGACGAGGCGAAAGTCAAGGGCCGGGCAATGCACATGATGCGCTGCCAGTTCCCCTTCTACAGCGATTTCACCTACAGACCCAGTCCTGCGCTGCCCATTGGCCTGTACTGCCTAGCAGTGATGAAAGATGAAAAGCGCCCCTATTGGGTCGGGTTCCTGCGCAAGACAGCCGCTGGATGGGAGACGCCGGACGGAGGCACGGAGTTCGAACTGGAGATTGGGAGGCGAAAAGGCTACATCGTGCGGAAGATCAAGGGGAAGTGGGAGATGGTCACCACGCGCCGCATCAGCTCGACTATCCACTTGGTCATTGGCTCCACGCAGGAAAGGAACCTGGCGCCGGACCTCCACCTTCTATACAGCAAGAGTCTCACCCACGATTTGTTTGAGAAGGCACCGAGCGAATGGGCCTGGCACGAGGGCAATTTCCGGATGGATGTTCGTTGGCAATGCCAGCGAGGCTGGAACTTCATGATGGGGAAGAGCCGTGATGTCGCAACCATGTTCAGCAAGGTGGAGTACAGCGGCGACCAGGAGGTGGAGTTCCACATCGCGCTGCGCTTCGTGACTCCGCCTCCCTACTATGTGCTACGCGACATGGGGGCCGCGATCTGCACAGACGGGGCGAGCCTTGGCAAGGGCTATGTACTTATCTATGGAGACGACGACAACCACGGCACCACACTGCTGCGCAACGGCAAGGTCGTCGCCAAAGCCCACACTCGGATCAAGCACAAGCCGGGAGGCAACATCCACAACTATTGGTGGCACGGGCGGCTGCGCAAGAGAGGACGCACAATCACTGTGGAACTCGATGATCAGGAGATCATTCGCTACCGCGATCGACAACCGCTGGACGGAGGCCACGTGGCATTCTGGACCCAGCGCAATGCCGTCTCCCTAGCCAAGGTCTCCATCAACGCCCAACGCAGACGCCTGCGGCCAGACCGTTTCATGACGGAACCCAAAAGTCCGACAAAAGGTGTCTGGAAGCCTGTGAACGTGGATGAAGTCGAGGTGAAGCGTCTCGGAAACGGCAAGCATCGCGTGCGGAATCTTCAGGGGGGAGGAACGTTTGCCGTGCGCTGCAAACTGCCCGGCAACGGCGTGTCTCTAGCTGGAAAATCGCGTCTGACATTGCCGCTGAAGTTAGACGACGACGTCAAAGTCGGGATCCATCTACAGGTTTCGGGAGATTCGTACTACTTTCCGGGTACGGCAGGATCCAGCGGCATGCAGCGGTTGCTCACACCCGCCTACGCCAAACTTCCGGCCGAGAAGATTTTCCGCAGCAAAACCTTCACCCCTGCCCAAATGAAGCAATTCGAGTTGCCCGGACGACAGTCAACCAGGGAGATGACAATCGATTTGCGGCAGATCGTGCGCAAGAACCGCAAAGTGCGTCTGGAAAGTATCACGGTTGGAAACTCGAGCAACGAAGAATACCGCCTGCTGGGCGCATCCGGAAACAAGGCCGGCACCACCATGGTTCTCGGCAAACCACGCGTTCATTAATCGTGCACTCCCGCGAACTGCGCTGTCCCCTGGAGGGCGAACGGCCCGTGAGCCGCCGCACTGCGAACTCCGCAAACCTCCATGCGCCTCACCGCAAATCCAGATCAAGCAACACTGCATCCCTGGCCGGAACGGAAACGCGCCCGGTGGCCTTCGTGCCGACCCACGTCCACTCGACTGAGCACGCCACCTCGCCCGGATTGGCCAGCAAGAGCGCCCCCCGGCCACCCAATCGCATGGCGGAGCAGCGGATAGCTACGGGTTTGACCTGGATCTGCCCATGCGCGGGTTCGCCCTTTGCCAAAACTCCCTCCAACGGCGCGGCGGCAGCGAGCGCTCGGCTCACTTCCAGCATGTGTGCGGGATTGAAATCGGAGAAGCAGAAGTAGGTGATCCCTCCCGCGCCATTGAGAAGCGCCTCCCACACCATCACCCGGGCGGAGGCGGGCGGGACATACCCGTGCGTGCCCGTCGTCAGCCAGGGGAGAATCCGGTTGTTTCCAGCCCGAGCGCGGGCTGTGCGGATGCACTCATGCACAGCGCCGGGGTTGTCGCCAACGTACAGACTCGGGCTCTGTAGGTCGAGCCGTCCATCCTTCTGGAAGTCGAACAACCCACTGTACGGCTCAACAGCGTCTAGGCCGTACATGCCGATCTCGGGCTGCGGGTATTTCTTAGCGGTGCAACCGCTGCGCACGGCGGCGTTGAGGGCGTCGAGAATGCCCAGCGTCTGGGATTTCACGAACGGCTTCCACTCCATTTTCGATTCTTTCAGCGCACCCTGGCAACGCGTGCAACGCGTGCCAAGCCACATGCCGGATCCGGCGATCTCCCAGTCCCACAACACGTAGTCGTGTGGCCCCACCATGAGCGCGTGGTCGGCAATGCGCTGCATCTCCTCCTGAAAGTATGCTCCGCGGTAGGATGGGCAAAACGACGGCTCTCGGGGAACGGCGTTGGGAATCTGGCATTTGAACTCGCTCGCCTTGTCGGGATGACGCCAGTTGACGGAGTGGATGGGTGATTCCATGTAGACAATGCGGTAGCCGAGCTTGCGCAATCGGTTCAGCCGTCGGCCTCCCTCGCTGAGCGAGGCGGGATCGGCCGCGCGACGCACAGTCTCGATGTCGAGGCCCTTTTGCACTGCCTGCTTGGCCCAGGCTCTGGGGAATGTGGGTACCGTGTTGAACCCCAGTCTGGCGTAGACCCGTTCGAACTCTGGCCAAAGCACCTGCTCCCGATCCACCATCCAGCCGATGCTTGTGGAAAGATGTTTGTAGCGGAATGGTTTGGGCAATTTCGCCGGAAAGAGACGGACCTTGATCCAGCGCTGCGCCTCAGCCGTGGCGCCTATGGCCCGGATCTGCATGATGCCGTCGCCTGTCGGCGTGCCTTGAAGAAAAAACGGGCCGATGCGATTCGAGTTCCCACCGCGACCATACCGAAAGGCAAGCACGCCCTCCGCAGCATCTCTGCGGCCATAGTACCGCGGTGCTGTGAGCAAAACCCCTTCGGGCATGCGAAACTCGTAGCGCACGGCCAATTTTGCATTGTTCGGACGAAGGTCGGTCTGACGCAACCACAACGGCAACGACACGTCGGCGAGAACGGGATATTCCGGTTCGTCGGACCGAATCCACACGTCGCGGGTCTGCAATTCACTCTTCGGTCTGTCCTGGATGTCGCGTCCCTTCCCCTCGCCTGCGATCACCGCAAGTTCGTCGCTGGCCAGCCAGTTGCCATCCATTTCGAACTGCAGCACCACGTAGCGCATGCGATAGTTGCCCGCCTCGATGGCGATAGGGTAGACGTACACTTCATCACCCGTCTCGGGTTCCCCGATATTGGGCAGACGAACCGTGTCGCCTGCGGCGATATCATCCCGCCAGCGCAGCCGTTCACGAATCTGATGGACAACGTGCCCATCGAGTCCGCCGGACAGACGCACTCGCTTGGGACCGTAGAAATTGCGTTTGCGGCATCCGGCCACCACGCGCCACACCACACGGCGAACGGCTCTAGGTTCACCCAAATCAATCACGATCGTGTTCAGACGGCTGGCGTTTCCATGCCATCCGACGGCGGTCTCCTCCCACCAGATCGCCTGGTTTTCCCGCGTGCACAGTTCCCCGTCCACCAAGTCCGTGGCGTCGGTGCCGCCCTTGGAAGTCAGGCGGTAGGCGGGGGTCGGACTGAACGTGACCGAGCTGCCGAGTGCCAGGTTCGTCCCCGCCGTGCGTTCGCCCCAGAGCGCCAGCATGCGCTCCACACTGAACGTCTCCGCCTTCGCGATCCCTCCAGACTGCGGCCAGGCGAATGGCGCCGAGGTCAAACAAAGGCAAGCAGCAAGCACAAGTCCTGGAGTTCTTCGCATCATCGTTCTGTTCTCCCAGTATCAGGTGAGTCGGTTCCGGGATGGCCGGAACAGGAAATTACCAAGTGATTCACGCTAGGGCGTTGCCGAAAACATCGGCGATCAGATCTTGCGGCGATACGACCGCCCCGTCCCGGTTCTGGGAGGCGTAGTCTGCGAGAGAGACAGCCAGGCTGCGAATGCCTTCGTCGTAGGGGACCGTTGTGCTCTCGCGTCCCTTGATCACAGCATCGAAAAAGTCATCGAGCACGTAGTTTTGCCAGTTGTCGCCGGCTCCCACGAAACCAATTCTGAGCGCCATGTCCATCGCCTCCTCGGTAGATGTTCATCACCACGCCGAATGCTCAACGCGTCAACAATATAGGCGTCGAAAGTGCATTTCCACAACGCCGAAAGCATGCAGCCCGCTCGCAGACAGTCCATTGAAACAACCGCTTCGAGCAACGATACTTTGGCGGTGCTGATGAGCCAAACGCCCTCGCATTGCATACACGAGCACAGGAGACGGATCCACGATGAGTAGAATCCACGCAATCGTTCCGCGTTTCTCCCTTGTTCTAACCGCTTTGAGCGACCGCAGCGCCTGCAATGCCAGTCCGGCCATCTCGGATGGCAAGCTATTCTTTCGCAGTGACACTTCCCTCTACCGCATCGGCGCAAAATGAAAACAATGACACGACGAGAAAGGTTGAGGCGCTGCTACTTCAACCAGGAACTGGATCGCCCGGCCGTGTACAGCCGGGTTGGATTCCCAAAGGACGACTCAAGCTACGATTCACTGAAGGCGTATCTGGCCCTTCACACGGAGCAGAAAGCGGGATGGTCCGGGTCCCAGTTCGAATCGGGGATTCCCTTCGAGACGCGGACGGAAGCGTATTCCGAGGATTTTGAGTGCCGCATCGATGTGTTGCACACGCCGAAGGGAGACCTGACGTGCTCCAGGTTGCTCAGTCTCAAGGGCCAGCCTGGGATGCAGCAGGACTTCCTGGTGAAGAATGCCAGCGATGCGGAGAAGTACCTGTCACTGCCAGCTCCGGAGTTTCGTGGCGACACATCCACCTTTTTTGCCTTGGACTCGACTGTGGGAGACGCTGCCATCGTGGATGTTTCTCTGAGCATGAATCCTGGTGGTTTCGTGGCCCAGCTCTGCGGATCCGAAACCTTCGCGATGATGTCCATAACGGATCGCGACCTGCTGCATGCGCTCTGCGAACAGCACATGGTCGCCATGATGCGCAAGGCAGAGTTTCTTTTGGATGCGGGAATCGGTCCCTTCTTTACCATGCTGGGAGAGGAGTACATCGTGCCCCCCTTGCACGGAATGAGAGACTTCACCGACTTCAATGTGAAGTACGACAAGCCAATCATCGACTTGATCCACAATGGCGGGGGGCGGATGCATGTGCATTCCCATGGCTCGGTGAAGAGCGTGTTTCAAGGGTTCGTCGACATGGGAGTGGATGTTCTGCACCCCTTCGAGCCGCCCCCCCAGGGAGACATGCTCGCCCACGAAGCGAAGGCGTTCGCCCGCGATAAGATGTGTCTTGAGGGAAATATCCAGATTCACCGAATGTACGAAGCGACGCCAGAGGAGATTCGGGAGGAGACCGAGCAGCTGATTTCGGATGCGTTCGACGATGGCAAAGGACTGATCGTGTGCCCGACCGCATCGCCCTACATTCGGGGCCAGGGCGAAGCATGTTTCCCTCAATACAAAGCAATGATCGATACCGTCTTGGCGTCTGCCCAGTGATAAAATGTCCTATGCGCAATGAATGAACCTTTGGCCGACCACATTTGCTCACGCCCCCATCGACCTTGTTTCGGTGGAGCGCGGGCTTTCTCTCACGCCCCCATCGACCTTG
>JAGLDW010000698.1 GCA_023145395.1 Lentisphaeria bacterium
AAATCTGATCTTTCCCTCCAACGACTTGCACGGCATTGGCGCGCCATAGAGAATCATTTGGGACGAACGACGCCCGCCGCGAAGTTCGCCTGAACTTCCTCCGGCGACAGAGCACGGTCATACAGAGCGACTAGATACAGTGTGCCACGCCACTGGCGATTGAGGTCGATCTCATTGCCCAGCAAAAGAGGGAAAAAGTCCCATGTACTGAAATCGCCGCCAAGGCCTAGTCGTTCCATGGCGAGTTTTCCGTTGACAAACAGCCGCAGCGTTCCCGCCCCGCAGTGGGAACACAGCGTGTACGTGACCATCACATGGTGTCGTTCGAGCAGCACCACGTCTTTAGGCGTGGTGTGTTGTGTGATTTGAAACGCATCCTGACCTTTTCCCGTGGCCGTGCGAAGTCGGAATACATATCTGCCGTTCTCCTGGCCCAGCGTGAAATCACGTTCGTTTCCGACGCCCGCCGAAATGGAGACGATACGCGCAGGGCCTCTTTGCGCAAGCAAGGTCGGCTTCAGCCAGACCTCGAGCGTCATTTGACCACTCTTGGACAGAGATTCGACAATTTTCTTGGCACCCTCGTCTGAACGGAGTGCAGATTCGTCCGCCTCGAAGGTCACCCCGGGCTCCTCAGGTGTTGGGTTAATCATCTCTCCATGGACGATCATGGCCCAGTGTTCTTCTGCGTCTTCGAGATCCGGGACCGCAAACTCCGCAGGCACAAACGGGTAGAGAGCCACCAAACCATCCTTGACGCGCTTTGGCTCTTGAGCAAGACACGCAGCCACCATGAACAAGTATGCAATCAATCCCAGAGCAGTAGCAACATCATGTCTTTTCATTTCAGTTCTCCATTCACATAGCAATTGGGACTCAACGGCGCAGTTCCGAGAACACTAGCGTCACACATACGGTTCGACAACTGGCGCCCCATCTTCTCCTCTCCTCGTTGAATTTGTCAACCATGGTTGCCATCTTGTCCAAGTGCCAATTTGGATGAAATCCATGTGCGAATCTGGGGGCGAGACCCATGACCAAGTTGCTTTTTTCACTTCGATTTGCCGCTTGTGCTGCATTGACCTATGGCAGTCTCTGGGCGGCTGACTGGCAGACTTTTCGTGGCGATGGCAATCGCAGCGCCTACACGCCGGACAAGCTCCCTACGGCTTTGTCCTTGCGCTGGGTGCACAAAACACGGCATTCTCCACGGCCTGCCTGGTCGGGCCGTGACACGCGTATGCCCTTCGATGCGGTCTTTCATCCGGTGGTGGCTGGCGACCGTCTTTTCTTTGGCAGTTCCGCAGACGGGAAGGTGTACGCCCTTGACACGGCCACGGGGAAGGAACAGTGGAGTTTTTTCACGGGCGGTCCAATCCGCTTCGCACCCCTGGTTTGGCAGTCAAAGGTTTTCGTGGCTAGCGACGACGGCTTTCTATACTGCCTTGCGGCAGAAGGGCAGGGCTCCTGGTTTGGGCGCCGGACCGGCAAGCTGTTGTGGAAGATGCAGGGCGGTCCGATCGAAAGCATGCTGCTGGGCAACGACCGAATGATCTCGCGCTGGCCTGCACGTGGCGGGCCCGTGATCGCGGATGGCACTCTCTATTTTGCCGCTGGAATCTGGCCCTCGGAAGGGATCTTCCTGTACGCGCTCGACGCCGCGACCGGCAGGAAGCTCTGGTGCAAGGACAGTGCCGGATCGATCTTCATGGCGCAGCCCCACGGGGGCTCCTACGCCAAGAGCGGAATCTCCGCCCAGGGCCACTTGGTGGTGAACGGAGACCAAGTTTTGGTTCCAACCGGCCGCGCCGTGCCCGCCGCATTCGGCAGAGCAGACGGAAAGCTCCGCTACTTCCATCTCCAGAAGTATTCGGGCCACGGCGGCTCCAGCATGGTCTCCGCAGGCCCCGTCTTTTTCCACAGCAACAGTGTGTTCAACACCGCGACCGGTCATCTCGAACTCAAGGGGCTGAGCAAAGGCGCGCACACGAAA
>JAGLDW010000699.1 GCA_023145395.1 Lentisphaeria bacterium
GGTCGATGCCGTCGAGAATCGCGCGGTAGTTGCCGTCCTCGCGGTTTTCCGGCAGGTCCTCGGTAATGCCGATGAGAAATCCGTCGCCCGGATCGGCGGCTTCGCAAAGTTCGATGGCCACCTGCTCCACCTCCTCCTCCGAGCGCAGATGGACGGAGGATGGGTAGTTGATCCACAGCGCCTTGCCGGGCCAGGCCTCGCGCGCCTCTTTCAGTGTCATATCCGTGTCCGGGGCGGGGGTGAACGCCTCGATGTAGTCCAGATCGAGCGCGGCGATATCCTGGGCAAAGAGCTTGCAGTTGGCGTCGAAGTGGACCCCAATCCGCTTGCCGTGCCTGTGCATCTCCGCCGCCGCCTCCTGATAGTGCGGCACATAGTGCTCTCGAAAGACCTCGAGGCCGATGATCTCCGGCACCACGTTACCGCCGTAGTTCGCGTGTCCGACGGGTGATTTGGCGACGATGGGGTAGGCTTGGCGGCGTTTTTCCACCATGATCTCGTAGAGTCGCAGGATTTCGTCCCGGTTCTCCATCCACTGCAGACAAAAGTTCATGGTGCCGAAGACGCCGCCGGAGATGAGGTGCTGCATGGGTTCGAGCCCGAAACTGGTGCGCACGATCGTGTTGTCGTCATCCTCCGCAAGCAGTTGATGTGCTCTGTCGTAGTTGGCTGTCACCACCGCGTCGTTCAAGTAGAACGCAATTGCCTTGAAGTCGTTCTCGTCGGTGAACAGATACTTGTGGGTCCAGGTGGTGAAGCCGGCGGGCTCGCGGATGCTGTGCAGGCTCCCGTGCGGGGTGTGGATGTCCGAGCGCACGAGCTGGCGCCCGTCCTCCTCATACTTGGTGGACTCCATCCTGCAGTTTGGGCACCGCATGCCGCAGACACCGATGCGCTCCACCAGACCCATGCCGCGCGCCTTGAGAGTGGGCAGAACCTCCGCGCTGGGCGGCTTCGTCGAGTAGATGGTGAAGGGGATGCGTTCGGGGCGGCCCCCACGCATTGCCAGTTCCATGCTTTCGCGTACGGTCATGCTGCTCTGTTCTCCTTCTGCCGGTCAC
>JAGLDW010000007.1 GCA_023145395.1 Lentisphaeria bacterium
GGCTCGCCGGAGTCTCGCCCTCCATTTTCCCTTCGCACCTTTTCGCGGCGGGCTAGGCTAGAGCGTCTTGAGGAAGAGACCGATGCGGTGCATGGCCTCTTCGATCTCGGGCAGCGCCGTGGCGTAGGCGCAGCGGATGTATCCCTCCCCGCAAGCGCCAAAGGCGGTGCCCGGCACGACGGCGACCTTCTGGGACTGCAGAAGGCGCGTCGCGAACTCGTGCGAACTCAGCCCCGTCGCCGTGATGTCCGGGAAGGCGTAGAATGCGCCCTTTGGCATGAAGCAAGGGAGGCCAAGCTCGTTCAGACGCCGCACGATCACATTCCTCCGCTGTCCGTATTCGATCCGCATCTCGTCGCGCGCGGCACCCCCGTTCAGAATGGCCTCGAGCGCGGCGGCCTGCCCAATGCTCGACGCGCAGAGCATGGAGTACTGGTGGATCTTCATCATCGCGTCGATGACCATCGCCGGGCCGCAGGCATAGCCGATCCGGTAGCCCGTCATGGCATAGGCTTTGCTGAAGCCGTTCAACAGCACCGTCCGTTCGGCCATGCCCGGAAGCGAGGCGATGCTGGGTGACCGCTCGCCGTAGGTCAGTTCCTCGTAGATCTCATCCGAGACGACCAACAGATCGTGACGACATGCCACGTCGGCGAGCGCCTGCTTATCCGCTGGTGTCAGGCCTGCGCCCGTCGGATTGTTCGGAAAATTGAGCAGCAGCATCTTTGTTCGAGGTGTGATTCGACTCTCCACCTCCTCCGCATTTAGCGCAAAGTCTTCACTCGCCTGGGTCACGACCGGCACCGGAACCGCACATGCCATGGCGATGCTGGGCGCATACGATACGTAGCACGGCTCGTGGTACAGCACCTCGTCGCCCTCGTTCAGAACCGCTCGCATGACCAAGTCCAGCGCCTCGCTGACACCCACAGTGATGATGCACTGGGTCTCGGGACAGTACTTTGTCCCAAAATCCTCCGCGGCAAACCGGCAAATGGCCTTCCGGAGTTCCAAATGCCCGAGGTTCGAGGTGTAGCTCGTGAACCCGCGGTTCAGCGCGTGGATCGTGGCCTCGCGAATGCCCCACGGCGTGGCGAAGTCCGGCTCGCCAATGCCAAGGGAGATCACATCGTCCATCGTGTTGACGAGTTCGAAAAAATCTCGGATGCCGCTCTTCGGGAGCGAGGCGATATGCCCCGCAACCCAGTTACGGGACGACTTTGAGCCGTTCATATTGCTCGTCCTCCTGAAGTTTGACGCCTGCTTCCTTGTATTTCTTCAGCAGGAAATGGGTGGCCGTTGCCTTCACTCCCTCTTGCGAGGCGAGCTTGCTGGCCACGAAGGAGCCGATGTCCTGAAGAGAGGTGCCCACCACCTCGAGCCGCAGATCGTAGCGCCCGGAGACGAGATACACGGAATGCACTTCCGGGAACTTGCTGATACGCATGGCCACGTTGTCAAATCCCCCGTCGCGCTGAGGCTGCACCTCCACCTCGATGATCGCCCGCACTTCCTGCTCGGGAAGCCGGTCGGCGTTGATGACGGCGGAATAGCCCATGATGGTGCTGTTTGTCTCCATCTGCGCCACTGCCTCGGCAACGGCTTCCGCAGTCACATCCAGACGGGCGGCCATCTCGGTTGCGGACATGCGAGCGTTGCGGCGCAAGAGCCGCAGAATCTGGGCGTTCAGGTCCTCGGGTGCCATGTCGTCAACTCCTGTCCAACGGTGGGGGGGAGGGGGAAGGCAAAACACCAGTTGTCAACCGGCGAAGCGCGGAATACTGGCATGTTCGGGGTGGGTGCTTCAGCGATTCGGTGCGGGAATCTTGAGCTTTTGACCAACGCGGATGACGTCGCTTTTCAATCCGTTCACCTCCATGATGCGCTTCACGGTGGTGTCGTAGGCTGCGGCGATCGCGCTGAGCGTATGTCCCTTTTGCACGACGAAGTCCTCCTCCTCGCCAGGCTGTCCAGCCTGCACTTTGTTGACGGCGTCCGCGATCGCCTTGCCAGTCGTCTTGTTCATCTTCTCCAGTTCCTTGCGGCGCTGTGTCTCGATGTCGCCCTTGAAGCGATTCATGCGCTCGCGCCAGGTGGTGTCCGCGCTCTGCATCCGCTCCTCCAGCGCGGCCACGAGCGCGCGCAATTCCTGGAGCTGCGTCATGCGGTTGCGGGATTCCTCCTGCAGGGCGCCAAGCTGCCCGAGCGCTTGCCGCTGACTCTCCTGCAACGAGCGAATGTCCATTCGCAGGGAGGCAATCTCCTTGGCATGGAGGGCATTCTCCTGCTGGGCCGCAGCCAACTGGCGGTGGGCAGCCGGAGTGGCACGCTGAGGAGCGATCGCAGGCTGATAGTCATAGGGTTGCTCGAACAGGGCGCAACCAGTGCCTAGAAGGCAAGCCGACACGCAGACAACGGAACAGATGAAAACAGTTTTTGCTCGCATTGAGAGACACTCCAAAACAAAGGACACCATGGGTCGTGCAGCAGCTCAGAACCACCATCGACAGCCCATTTTCAAGCCAACGGAATACTATAGCGCAAGCCCGCTGAAAGCAAGTGGACAAGAGAGTGCTTCGATGGGCTCAAAACTCTGAAAAATGAATGCCTTCCGTCGGCCATGTCTCGCGAACTCCGCACACGCGGATCCAACCCTCTCGCTCGTGCAGATGCCACTTCGGTCTTGAGGCATTACACTATACGTTCCGTCGCGCCTCCCTGTCGCCAACAGAGCTCCACTGCTGTGAAGAACCTTTTCGACCATGCTCGCGAACAACTTGTCGAGAAAGAGCAACCGCTCGCGGCGCGCATGCGGCCCCGCACGCTCGACGAATACGTCGGGCAGGAACACATCCTGGCGCCCGGACGCCTGCTGCGACGCGCCATCCAGGCCGACCGGGTGTCGTCGCTCATTTTCTATGATCCTCCGGGCACGGGCAAGACCACTCTGGCCAGCGTCATCGCCAACACCACACGCAGCCATTTCGAAAGCCTCAACGCCGTGCTAAGCGGAGTCAAGGACGTGCGCGCCGTCACCGAGGCCGCCCAGAAACGCCGCGGCGAGTTCGGGCGCCGCACGATCTTGTTCGTCGACGAGGTCCACCGCTGGAACAAGGCGCAGCAGGACGCGCTTCTTCCCTGGGTCGAGAACGGCACGGTGGTCCTCATCGGCGCAACCACGGAAAACCCCTATTTCACGGTCAACCGGGCATTGGTCAGCCGGAGCCGAATCTTCCAGCTCAAGCCCCTCGAGGAAAAGCACCTCAAGGACATGGCGGCACGGACGCTCGCCGACCCCGAGCGGGGATACGGGCAGCTCCAGGTCGAGTTGGCGCCCAATGCCCTCGAGCACTTGGTTGACGTGGCCAACGGAGACGCCAGAGCATTGCTCAACGCTCTCGAGTTGGCTGTTGAGACGACGGATCCGGACAAGGCCGGGATCCACCACATCAGCATGGCCGTGGCAGAGGAGTCGATTCAACGCCGGGCAGTGCTCTACGACAAGGAGGGGGACTACCACTTCGACACGATCAGCGCCTTCATTAAATCACTGCGGGGATCCGATCCCGACGCGGCGCTCTACTGGATGGCCAAAATGGTGTACGCAGGCGAAGATCCCCGCTTTCTCTTCCGGCGCATGCTTATTTTCTGCGGCGAGGACGTGGGTCTGGCCGATCCGAATGCGCTGACGGTCGTCACCGCGGCCGCGCAGGCGTTCGACCGAGTCGGTCTGCCCGAGGGACGCTACCACTTGGGGATGGCGACGCTCTACCTCTCCACCTGCCCAAAATCCAATTCTGTCATGGGATTCTTCGATGCGTTGGAGACCGTGAACAAGGAGCGCGAGGGCGAAGTGCCCAACCATCTGCGCGACGCCAGCCGCGACAAGGAGGGTTTCGGACATGGCGAGGGCTACCTCTATCCCCACGCCTACCGCGACCACTGGGTCGCCCAGCAGTATTTGCCCAACAGTCTGCAGGGCAAGGTATTCTACAAACCAGGGGATATTGGCTACGAGGCCGACATCGCGGAACAAGTGCAGCGGCGGCGCGAGGCCCAGCTCGCGGCAGCACTCGACCGAGGGGGAGGGGGCGCCCCTCCGGAGATTCTCACGACCTCGCCCAAAGACGACCAGCTCGACCACTGGCTTGCGCGAGCCATCAGCGGGGTCGGCGAACAACTCGCCCGCATCCGTGATGGCGTCTTCGAGAGCGCCCGCCTGCAACGGCATTCTCTTGTGCTCGACCTGGCCGCCGACAGCGGACTCATGACCTGGGAGGCGCTGCGGCAGACGCCCGAAGGAGGAGTGTATGCGCTAGCGATAGACGAACGCGCCGCAAAAGCGCTGACGGAACAGGCCGAAGCACTGCCAGAACTCCGGCAACCCGTCATTCTGGCCGGCCCCCGGGACGCCCTGCCGCAACTGCTGGCGGAAGCGGACGCCGGGCAGATTCGCTTCGACGCAATCATCGGACGCAACGCTCTGACCCGTGTCGGCGCGCGCGCCACCATGCTCGCGATGTTCGCGGATCTTCTGAGGCCAGATGCAAGGATCGCACTCGCGGAGTCGGTACCCAGGGAGACGCAGCGGCTCTATGCCCTCCTGCCCGAAAACGCGCTTCCTCCCGAACTTGCGGAGCGGCTGCAGCGCGCGGAGGAGGCGATCTACGAACAGGCCGACGACTCCATGGTCAACTGGACTGCCGACGATCTTGCCGCTTGGGCGACGCAAGCGGGATTCATCGACTGCCAAGTGTCCGTGCGCGAGTTCTGTTCGCAGCAAACTGTTTCGAACCGACTCCTGGATCTGTGGTTCCAGACCAGTCAGACAGGGGGAAGGCCCTCCTATGCGACGCGTCTTTCGGACCTGTTGGAACCGGAGGCGATCCGCACAGTGGAACAGGCGTATCGAGCCCATCTGGCTGGCAAAACGGTCTCCTGGGCAAGCACGACCGCACTTCTCGAGGCCAGCAAACCCGGCGAGGCCGAGGAGAGCGGCACGACATGAGCACTCACGACGCTCCTTCGCCCGAAACCTGGTTTCTCTGGCAGGACACGGCTCACACACCTGCCCAGAACATGGCCATCGACGAGGCGTTGCTCCTACACGCGTCCGAACTTGGACGCCCGGTCCTACGCTTCTATTCCTGGGATCGCCCCACTGCCTCCATCGGCTACGTCCAGACCTACGCAGCCTCCCCGCACGACCGATTCGCCGTTGTGCGGCGCCCCACCGGCGGCGGTGTCGTCTACCACGACCATGATTTCACCTACACGGTGGTGGTGGACTCGGAACACTGGCTGGCGGGACTGGATCGCACAAACAGCTACGGCTGGATCAACCGTTCGGTCCAGGACGGACTGCGACAACAAGACTTCGCCGCATCGCTCGCCGACGAGGAGATTGACGCCCAGGTGGACCGACGGACCATGGTCTGCTTCACCAACCCCACGAAATACGACATCATTCTCGATGGTCGCAAGGTGGGAGGAAGTGCGCAACGACGCACTCGCGAAGGCATCCTGCACCAGGGGAGCATCCACTTTGGCGCCCCTCTGCCCATGCCACGCGCAGAACTTGCCCAGTCCCTGCTTGTCGGCTTCGAGACGGTCATGAAGCTCACGCTCGAGCCCTTCAGTCCCTCCCCGGCCCTGCTCGAACTGGCTGACGAACTCGCGCGTGTCAAGTATGGCGCCGACGACTGGAACCAACGCAAGTAGGTGCGTAATGTTGCGCGGTTGATTATGTTGCGAACACTACCCTCTTGAGTAGCCCTTTCCTCACACGGACAAGGTATTCGCAACATAATTCCTCATGGAATTATGCATTCGTTCGGACCGCCTAATGGCATTTCACTAATTGTCTGGACAATCAATATTGATGATCAATCCCTGTTGCCCCGGAAGAACCGGAAT
>JAGLDW010000070.1 GCA_023145395.1 Lentisphaeria bacterium
CATCGCACAGCTTGGCTCGAACCGGGTTCATCTCGATGTACTGGATGCATGCCCACAGCGCATCTTTTCCCTCGATGAGTACGTTCTTGTACCGGCCGGCCCACAGCGTCCCTCGCCGCTGCTTCTTTCGCGTGCTGTTGAACCAAGTCGTGAAGCTCTGCTGCAAATCCTTGGCGAACTGGCTGATGTCGCGCATGCGCCGGCCCAGCCGCTCGCAAACACCAGGGTCGTCCCAGTTGGGTTCGGCACGCAGGGAGCCGTAGTAGGCGCGGAAGCGTTTCCGCATCTCATCGATACCGGGAAGCTCCGGATAGGTCGCACAGACCGCATGCCAATGGTTGCCCATAACCACCAGTGAGAGGATTTCGATGGTATAGAACCGGGCCAGCTTCTGAGCGCGCCGGATGAAATATTCCTTTTCCATGTCGCCAAAGGGGAAATATCCCGGCTCCCCGGCCACGCGGTTCAGGATGTGGTAATATGAAAGCTCCCGATCGTGCCGAATCCGTGCAGTACGCATTGTTCCGCTCCGTTGCATTGAGATCCCGCAGACTTGAAGTGTCAAGCACGATAACGCAGGCTACTATCTAATATACTAACACCTGGCATACAAAAAGGCAAGCGGTGGGTATTAAAAAAGAGCCTGTCCCCTCCTGCTCTCGGCAGGACAAAGAGCTGACGCAAGCGGAAACCGTAGCCTACATGTCCTACGTCATGAACGAAGTCGCCGAAATGGATGCCGCCAAGGACTGGGTGTTTCAGATTCACATCGGCGCCGTTCGCGATGTTCGCACTGTGCTGTACGACACGTTGGGCCCGGACACGGGAGGCGACATCTCCGACCATCTCACCGACATCGTCACCCCGCTGGCGCCCCTGCTCAACCGCTTCGACGACCGGTTGAAGGTGGTGCTCTACAATCTGAACCCCATCCACAATGGGACACTCTGCCACCTGACGCGGGCATTCGGCGAGAAGGTGAGTCTTGGCCTGGCCTGGTGGCTGAACGACAGCCCCATAGGCATGAAGCGGCAACTCGAGTATGTGGGCACCGTGGATGTGCTGGCGAACCTGGCCGGCATGGTCAGCGACTCCCGCAAGATCCTGTCCTACGGCTCACGCCACGAGATGTTCCGGCGCGTTCTCAGCGACGTTGTGGGCGCCATGGTGGAGAAGGGGCAGATGCCTCCGCATCTCGCCGGACGGCTCGTGCGCTCGCTCTCCTATGACCGGCCGAAGGAGCTTTTCGGTTTCTAGAGGCCGCGTCAAGAACAAACGTGTACATGGTGGCGAAGTTTGACGGCGAATGCTATTGGTAATGCCGTCGGCGGAGCGTAACAGATCGTCCCGTTTTGAATGCAACCAGCAGGGAGCGGCATAGCATGAGTGGAATTCCGGTATTGACCGCACGTGGCACGGGCATCGCGGAGGCATGGGAAAACTCGCTTGTCGAGCTGAATGCGAAGGGCTGCGACATCAAGACGATGTACGACAAGGCGGAGGATCCTCCAAGCAAAGACGCCACGATGATGATCACCATCGACGATCCGCTGGCAGAGCCCATGATTCACAAGGATTTTCCAGGTGGGCTCGAGGATTTGGAGGAGTACTCGATGGAGGTGGTGGAGGGTATCAAGAACCACTTGGTTCGCGACCAGAATGATCCGGAGGACACTCGCTGGGAATACACCTACAACGAGAGATTGTTCGCCTACAAGATGCCCGGTCTGGCCGGCCAGGTGTACGACCAGATCGACATGGTGGCCGAGAAATTGGCAGAGACTCCCTACACGCGCCGCGCCCAGGCCATCACTTGGAAGGTGTGGGAGGACAACAGTTGCTACGACCCGGCCTGTTTGCAGAGCATCTGGTGCCGCATCACGGAGGAGGATGGATGTTCCGTGATGAGCACCAACATCCGCTTCCGCTCGAACGACGCGTACAAGGCCGCGTTCATGAACATGTACGCGCTGGTGCAGTTGCAGCGGCTCATCGCGGAAAAAATCGAGGAGAAGAGCGGCAAGCCCGTCAAACTGGGGCGGTACGTGCATTTGGCTGACAGCTACCATATCTACGGCTCGTATTTCTCCGAGTTCGAGCAGCGCTTTCTGGGGGGTCTGAAGCGCAGATCCTTCGAGGAGCGCACATTCCGCTACGACGATGTCAAGGACATTATGAAAGAAGCCCGCCCAAAGATCCTGGAGAAGGTAAAAGGCATGCACTGAGTTCAATGTGAGATTTCTGTACTACTCAACATGGAGGATCGAGCGATGAAAGAACTGAAGGTTGGACTGGTTGGACTGGGATGGGTTGCCGGAGCGCATATCGGCACGTACAAGGAGATCGAGGGGGTCGAGGTGGTGGCCGTTTGCGAAAAGCGCCCGACGACGGCTGCTGAACTTGAGGCCACGCACGGGATCCAGGCGAAGATCTACACCGACTATGAGGCGATGCTGGCGGATCCGGAGCTGGATCTGGACATCATCGACATCTGCACACCGAACAAATTCCACCGCGACCAGGCCGTCGCCGCCGCAAAGGCGGGTAAGAACATCTTTCTCGAGAAGCCCATCGCCCTGAACTACGAGGATGCAAAGGCCATCCGCGAGGCGATTCAAGAAGCGGGCGTCAAAGCCTGCGTGGGACTCGAGTGTCGCTTCAGCAAGCAGTTTCTGCTGATGAAATCGGTCATCGACGCGGGGCTCCTCGGCGATCTGCACTATGGCGAGATCGACTACTACCACGGCATCGGCCCCTGGTATGGACAATACGAGTGGAACGTGAAGGAGGACTGCGGCGGAAGCGCGCTTCTGAGTGCCGGATGCCACTCGCTCGACGCTCTGCTCCTCGCCATGGACGACGAGGTCGAGGAAGTCACAAGCTACGGCTGCAAGAGTACGAATCCCTGCTTCAAAGAGTATGAATACGATCCAACCACAGTGACGATTCTGCGCTTCAAGAGCGGCAAAACGGGAAAAGTGACGGCGTCGATCGACTGCATGCAGCCCTACTACTTCCACTGCCATCTTGTGGGCAGCGAAGGCAGCATGATGGACAACAAGTTCTACTCCGCAAAGCTCACGGGCATGGTCAAGGAGAGGTGGAGCACGCTGGAGACGGCCATGGTGGATTCCGGCGATGTCACCGACCACCCCTATGCGCCCCAGTTCCAGGCGTTTGCCGACAGTATCAGAACCGACACCGTGATGCCGCTGACGGACTTCGACACCGCCTTTGAGACGTTCCGCGTCGTCTACGCCGCGGACCTCTCCAACAAGCTGGGACGCCCGGTCAAACTATCGGAACTGAGCTGACAAGGTTCCCGAAGAAGAGGCCGGACCTGTCGAACAAGTCAAGACAGGTCCGGCAGTCCACTGTTTTTCCCTCGATCATCCGCCGTCCTACCGTGGATTGACGTTGGTGGTGCCCAGCACGACCTCACGCAGTTGCGCCATGAAGTCCCGGTACTGCTCCCAACTGGTATGGGATTGGACGAAGTGGTCGGGGCCGGGGATGAACCGTCCTTTGCGGATCAGCTTTTCGGCACGCCGCATCTCGGCCAAAACCGCCTCCTCCCCTTCGGCCATTGCTTCCTTCTTGAGCCCGCCGATGGCCGCCATGCCAGGAAGCTCGTCTCGGAGAGCGGCCAAGTCGTTGCCGGCGAGGATTTCGAAGGGATACATCGCGTTCACACCAGCCTCGAACATCCACTTGGCCAGTTTCATGATATTGCCATCCGAATCAACGAGCACAATGGGAATGGCGTGGGCGTCGGCAAACGCCCGGATCCGCCGGTAGTTGGGCGCCATGAACTCGTGAAACATGTCCGGTGAGATGATGGATCCATTCTTGGAGCACATGTCCTCCCAGCATTCGATGAGATCGAACTGGATGTCCGGCACCATCTTCTCCCAAACGCGGATGGCGAAGCTGGTGTACGTGTCCATGATGTCGTGGACCAGTTCAGGATCGTCGTAGAAGGCAAAGGCGAGCGCCTCATCGCCCATGAGCACACGGGGGAACCCGTAGACGCCGCGGTGCGAGAGTTGCAGAGGCCAGTCGCGGTTGCGGTAGCGGGTCACGTGCTCGGCCCAGTTGTCGGGGAAGCGCGTCGGGTCATCGGGGTCGAGGAACTGAGTCTTGATGCGTTCCCAGTCGGCGCGGCATTTGACGGGAAACTCAATGGTCTGGTGGTGAAAATCATTTCCTTTGAGATAAAGCTTAACCATCCCATCTGCTCGTCGCAGCGTGCGGGTTGTCTCATCCTCGGCAATGATCTCCCAACCGTGCATGCAGGAGACATCCATGTTGACGGGGGTTGTGTCCCAGCCCCTGTGAGTGCCTTCGAACTGGCAGACTTGGTCGATCTTTTCGCCAAGTCCGGGATTAGCCGCCTCCCAGGATGGAAGTACGGAGTTAGTGCCCCCGAACACTTTCATGAAGGGAACCCGGCTGACTGACTGGCCAGTCAGTGTTCGCACAAAACGCTCTCGTGTGTTCATGGTCATCTGGCTCCTATGGGGTCACCGCTGTCGCGACAAGTGGAATTCACGGGTGCATGCCAAACTTGAGATTGGTCCCATAAAGGAACCTCCGCACTGGCTTCCTGTCAATGTGAGTGAAGTGGAAAAGTGAAGAATCTCCGTGGAACACCGGGAAAGCGATGACAAACCCCGAGGAACACAATCAAATCCGACGCGTGACCTTTGTGGGCATGGCGATCAACGTCCTGCTTGCGGCTGTGAAGATTACCGTGGGCGTGCTCAGCCGGAGTCAGGCGCTGGTGGCGGATGGAATCCACAGTGTCTCGGATTTGGCCACCGATTTGGCTGTTCTTTTTGGTGCCGCCTACTGGCTTGAGCCTGCCGATCGGGAGCATCCCTACGGGCACCGGCGCATCGAAACCATCGTGAGCGCCAGCATCGGCATTGCACTTGGAGTCGTCGCATTCGGCATCGGTTGGAATGCTGTGCGTACTCTTCACAACAGCGGCGGGGGAAGCAGCCCTGGATGGTGGGCGTTTGCCGTCGCCCTCCTCTCCTTCCTTGTCAAAGAGGCGTTGTTTCAATGGACGGCTCGCGTCGGAAAGCGGCTGCATTCCAGAGCAGTGATCTCGAATGCGTGGCACCACCGGTCGGACGCTCTGAGTTCACTGCCCGTGGCAGTCGCGGTGCTGGGCACGCATCTAGTGCCTCGGCTCATCTGGCTCGATCAGATTGCCGCAGTATTGGTTTCCGCCATGCTGCTTGGCGCCGCTTGGCGCATCGTCTGGCCCAACCTGCGGGAGCTGATCGAGTCGGCGGCGGACGAGGAGACGGAGAAGCGCATCATGGTGCTGGCGCTCCGGGACGAGCGAGTCAAAGAGGCGCATGCGCTACGGACTCGCTATGTTGGGGGAATGATTCACGTGGATATGCACTTGCTGGTGGATCCCGCCATCACGGTGGAGATGGCGCACCACATCGCCACCGATGTGCAGAACTGCCTTCTCGACAGCGCGGAGCGCATCGCGGATGTGCTTGTGCACGTGGAGCCATGGGAGCCTGAGGACGACTAGAACACTACTTGGTCACGGCAAATCGCCCCAGTCTCAGTGGTGCGGGACGTCCCCGGACCGCGAGTTCCAACGGGACGTCTTCGGTCCCGGAGGTCCCGAGCCACTTTCTGGGCATGTTTTGCGGAAGCCGCAAGACACCATTCCCAATGGTCGTTGCTAAGGGTCCGCACGGAAATAACTTACCATTTTGGCGAAGGCGTCGGATGGTCAGACGCAAGGCACGAGGAGGGCGCAGACCTGTTGGTCTG
>JAGLDW010000700.1 GCA_023145395.1 Lentisphaeria bacterium
CTACTTCGGGACCTCACGGCTGGCGCCGGTGGCGGCGGAGGTGGCGGTGAGCGCGTAGGCGCGCAGGGCGTCGGACACCACCCGCTCGCGATTCGCCTTCCACGCGTTCTCCCCCTTCGCTTCCATGGCTGTGCGTCGACTGGCAAGTTCGTCGTCGCTCAACCGGAGATTGATGGCGCGGTTGGGAATGTCGAAGTCGATGATGTCGCCGTCCTCGATCAAGCCGATGCTGCCTCCTTCGGCCGCCTCCGGAGAGACATGCCCGATGGAGAGCCCGGAACTGCCGCCGCTGAAGCGTCCGTCCGTGACCAGCGCGCAGACCTTGTCGAGATGCAACGTCTTGAGGTAGCTGGTGGGGTAGAGCATCTCCTGCATGCCCGGACCGCCCCGCGGCCCCTCGTAGCGAATGACGACCACGTCGCCAGGCTGGATGCCGCCGGCCAGAATCATGTCGTTCGCCTGATCCTGCGAGTCGCAGACGCGCGCGGCGCCGCTGAAGGTGAGGATGCTTTCATCAACGCCCGCAGTTTTCACGATGCAGCCCTGTTCGGCAATGTTGCCGAAGAGCACGCAGAGGCCCCCGTCCTTGCTGTAGGCGTGCGCCACGTCGCGGATGCAGCCTGTCGCCACGTCGAGATCGGCCTCCGCGTAGGTCTCATTCTGGGAGAAGCCCTGGTTGCACACGCGTCGGCCCGGCGCTGCCAGCGCGCGGGCCAGAGCCGCCTCGTCACTCGCGTCGCCATGGATGTCGTTGCGTTTCACCTGTTCACCCATGCTGAGTCCGGACACGGTGCCGCAGTCTTCGTGGATCAGCTTCGCGCGGCAAAGCTCACCCATGATTGTGGGGATTCCCCCTGCACGGCTGACATCCTCCATGTGGTAGTGGGAGCTTGGCGCCACTTTGCAGATGCAGGGGGTGCGCCGCGAGATGGCATCGATGTCGTCCATGGTGAAGTCCACACCTGCGCTGCGTGCGACGGCTAGAATATGCAGCACCGTGTTGGTGGATCCGCCCATGGCCACATCCAGCGTCATGGCGTTCTCGAAGCCCTTGCGAGGGGTGATGCTGCGCGGCAGCACGGAGTCGTCGCCCTGCAGATAGTGGGCCTTCGCCATCTCGACGATGCGTTTTCCCGCCGTTGTGAAGAGTTCTCTGCGCAGTTCGTGGGTGGCTAGCAGCGTGCCGTTGCCCGGCAGCCCCATGCCCAGCGCCTCCACGAGGCAGTTCATGCTGTTGGCTGTGAACATGCCGGAGCAGGAACCGCAGGTGGGACACGCCTGTATCTCGATTGCGGCGAGATCCTCGTCGGAAACGCTTGGGTCGGCGCCGAGAACCATGGCGTCCACAAGGTCGAGGGTTACCTCCCCCTTGGATGTCTTGGCCCGCCCCGCCTCCATGGTTCCTCCCGCAATGAAGATCGTCGGTATGTTCAGCCGCATGGCTGCCATGAGCATCCCGGGAGTGATCTTGTCGCAGCTGGAGATGCAGACCAGGGCGTCGGCCACGTGGGCGTTGACCATGTACTCCACGCTGTCGGCGATCAGATCGCGGCTGGGCAGGCTGTAGAGCATGCCGCCGTGGCCCATGGCGATGCCGTCGTCGATGGCGATGGTGTTGAACTCGAAGCCCTTGCCGCCTGCTTCGTCGATGATCTTCTTGACCATCTGTCCGTACGAATGCAGGTGCACGTGTCCGGGCACAAACTGGGTGAAGGAGTTGGCGATGGCGATGATCGGCTTGCCGAAGTCCTCCTGGCGCATGCCATTGGCTCGCCAGAGCGCACGCGCCCCCGCCATTTTTCTTCCTTCGGTGGTGATCGAGCTGCGGTAGGATCCGTTCATTGTCTGGCGCCTTTCTACGTGGATTTTTTGTATTGAAAGCAAAGCAGCAATGTGATATGGAACGCGAAGATGACAAGTGAATCCGTTATTTCCCTCTGCGGTGGCGGAATGCCGCAATGCCTGCGGCCGCCAGTGCGCAGGGGATGAGCAGAGATACGCCGACCATGGCGGAGAGAGTCGCGGCTCGGCCGTAGTGCATGAGATTGTACAGACGCACGCTCACGACACTGAGTCCGGCAGGCGCCAGGATGGCCGATAGGGTCAGCTCGAAGTATGCCTGCACAAAGAGCACAGCTAGGAGAACCTGGTGCCCATGCCCCCTTAGCGCTGAAGCTACTCGCCGTCCCGCAGAGCGTCGCCGAGGATCTGCGGACTCCGCAAGCAGCGAGGCGATGTGGAGCCCGGCAGCGGGGCGGTTCGCGGCGAGAACCAGGGCGCCCACGATGGCGGTGGGAAGCAATCGCAGCCAGAGCCCCAGCGCCAGGGGAATCGGGGAGTCACGAAGCACGCGCAGGCCCGGCAGGTTGAACAAGGCAAGTAGCGCGAGTGCCAGTGCCAGACCGCCCGGCAACGCTGGCAGGCAGCAGGCCACGGATGGCATGGTTGGCCTGCTCCGTCCACAGATGACTCGGCCCATCTGCCAGGCGAGAAGCGCGGTGGCGGCGGCCACACAGGTGGAGCGGACGATATCTCCGGCGAGACTCGTCGTTGCTCGCAGCGCTCCCGGCTCCAGCATCGTGTCCAGGAGAATGGTTGCCAAAGGCGCGATCAAAACGGCAAACACTCCGAAAAGCAGGCTCGGCCACGCCAGCAGTCTTTGCCATCGACGAGGAGATGCGTTCCTCTCTATTTCGTCCAACGAGAGGCGTACGTGCCGCAGAACAGTGATGGCTAAGCCGAGAACGACAGCCGACACGATCAGCGGCGGAAGGATGCGGCGAAGGCATTCGGATAGGGCAAGGCCCCCGAGTTGGGAATCGAAAAGCCGCACGGTCCACGTCTCCACATACAATAGAGAGGCCAGCTCCATCTCGCCAAAGGTGAAAAGAAATACAAGGCAGAATTCCCCGAGCCACACAGGACCGAACCGATGGGCAGTAAGCCATCCGGGCTCGGCTGCGCCATGCGTTTGCAGCAAACGGGCGCAGTGCGCTGCCTCGGAGGAGATCGCTGGACGGTACGCATGTCGCAGCAGCAATGCCACGGGAGCGAACCGGAAGAGTGTCAGCAGGGAATGGACGACAAGGCGCAGGGCAGGGCGGCGGACCAGGGCGAGCACGGTGTTGGAGTAGCCATATCCCGTAACTAGAGCAGGGGTCAAGAACACCAGCGCCGCGAGCGTCCAGGCACCGCGCCGCCGCCAGGTTCGCGCGTCCCGCACGGCGGGAAGCCAGCACTCGGCCAGCGCGCATGCCGCGACCGCGACCAGCGCGGCGCGTAGCGCATCTTGCATGATCTGCATCAAGTCCACAAAAGAGGCTCCATCCAACTCACATTTTGGATTCCAAATTGCTGATTATCGCAAATCCCAAATGTGCGTGTCCAAATATCCGACCCGTCCGACCCGTCCGTCAGATTCTACTCCTGGCCGGAATCCACTCCGGCATATTCGCTTTTGAGCCAAGCGAGACAGGCTGCACGCGCTTTGTCGAGAGGCTGGAGGGGGATGCTACCCTTGACGAGTGGCTGCAGGCGCCGCACTTGCTCGGGGAGCGCCTCGGGAGGAACCGGTCCCAAGGGAACCTGTCTCGAGCGGGAGTTGGCCAGCGCGATCTCGGTTTCGGCCGAAAGCAGGAAATCAACCAACTTCCGGGCTTGTTCGGGATGTGGGGCGCCCCTGACGATTGCCACGGTGTTGGGAATGCAGATGGTATGTCCATCGCCAACGCGCACGGGGAGCATGGCCACCTCGCTTCCGGCATCTTCGGCTAGAAAATAGTCATCTGTGTCGGTGAATCCGGCGTCGCAGAGACCCTTGGCGACCATGTTCTTGACGGTTGCGTTTCCGAGGACTTCCGCGATGCCGCGTTTCCTCAGATCCGCGTGCCAGGCCTTGAGTCGATCCTCGCCCCACAGGCTCCAGAGCACGGTGTAGTGCGTGAACGTCGTTCCGAACAACGGTTTGGCGATGGCGAAACGCCCCGGGTCCTCGACCAGCAACTTGTCGGCAACCGTCTGTTCTGCTTTTGCTTTCCGGGTGTTGACGATGATCACGCGGAAACGTCCGGCAAAGCCCGTCCAAAACCCGGCGGGATCTCTGAATCGAGGTGGAATGCGTGCGAATCCATCGCCCTTGTACGGAGCCAGCAAGCCCCGTTCGGCCAGCTCGATGGTGCCGAAGATCTCATTGTTCCAGAACACGTCGCACCGCGGTGCATCCCCTTCCCGCGCGATGAGTTGCGACAAGCCCAGAGATTTTGATGCTTCCGTGTCGAACTTGACACGGATATCGACCCCGGTCCGGTCTGCAAAATCGTCGAGAATGGCTTGTGCGTAGACCGAATCGTGTGCGCAGTAGACCGTAAGCGTTCCGTTCGGCATCTGTCGGTTCCAAGCCCACAGTGCGGCCAGGATTCCCAGTGCGACTGTGGTCGTCAGGATGCCTCTCCGCACCTCGGAGCGCGCATCACGTGCCATCGTCCTTCGCCCCCATGCTGTCAAAGTACTTGCGGATGGCCTCATGGTAGCCGGGCGGAACATTCTCGCGCTCGATGGCCTCGTTCACGCCCTGCTTGACCTTGCGGAGACTTTCCCGATAGGCCTCCCGCGAGCGCCCCGTCGGCGCGGCGCCCTTGGTCTTCCATTTGAGCAGAAGCTTCCCGCTGCTGAGAAGGGTGGGGTCCTGCTCGCTGGTGAAATCGCTCTTTGCCGTGTCGTCTTCCGGCGCCTTGTTCCCCTTGCCAGTTCCCTCGCCGCCCATGCCCCCCCCCGTGCCCTTTCCGTCTCCCATCTCCCGCAGCAGCTTCTCGTAGTAGTCCATATAGCTCTCGATGCCTGCGGGCTGCCCCGCCTTCTTTCCGTCGAGTCCCTTGGCGCCTTTCGCGTTGGCGCGGCGTGCCATCTGCATGGCCTGCATGGCCTGCTCCAGCGCCTGCATGTCGCGCATAGCCTGGGCCGTGGCCTCCGCCTCAAGGCTGGCCAAATCCATGCTTTCCGCCAGCGCCTTGAGCGCGTCCTTGGTCATCTTGTCCATTTCGGTCATGGCCATCTGCTTCATGGCGCGCTCGGCCGCTGCCGCAAGCTCGGGAGTCCCCATCTCGTTCTTTGCGAAGTCCGCAACTTGCTTGAGGCGCCGCGACAGCTCCCGCTTCAGTCTTCGAGCCTCCTCCGGGTCGGTGGTCTCCGCGAGTTTCTCCGCGAGTTTCTTCAGCTCCTTCAGTTCCTTCTGCAACGCGGACGCATTCCCCTTGGCGAGCTGCTTTCTCCATTCGGCCGCTTTGGGATTGCGCATGCCCCCAAACTTCGGCGATGCGTTCTGTCCATCCATCGCACGGCGAAACTTTTCCCCAGCGGTTTTGCGCCATTGATTTGTGACGGTCTTTTTCTGTCGGACCAGGCGCTCCGCATTCCGTTTGCGCTCCTCCGGCTTCATGGTGGCGAAAGTCAGCTTGAGTGCGTCGAGCATGCTTTGCGTCTTCTTGGAGAGTCGTTCCTCCGGTTTTTTCGCCTTGAGCGCTTTCCTGCGCATGGTCGTGGCCTTGCGTGTATTCTCCAGATTTTTTTCCTGCTGCACGATACGCAGGCGGTCTTCCTCGTGCCCAAAGGGATCCAGCTGGGGCAGGAAGCGGGCGGCGAGGGCAACCACCGCCAAAACCCCGACGAGGCGCAACGCCGGACGGTGCCAGATGTAGGGCACGATTTGGCTGGGAAGGACCGAACCACTGCGGTCCCGAGCTTGGACACGCACGATCGGAGCGTAGGATTCAGGAGACTTTTCCAGAAGAACATTGGTCAGGAACAGGTCGCCTGTGTCAGCTCGTTCGTCAATCAAATGCGCAGTCTCGACGCGAGTGGGTCGGTGGTGGAAGACAAGACATCCCACGGTCGCCACAACAAGAGGGGAGAGGAGGGACATTGGGGAGAACAGATCCGGCAGCAACGCCAGCAGGCGGGAGAGCAAAAGAAGCAGCACGTAGGTGCCCGTCGCCCAGAGAAAGACGCGTTCGAATAGACACCCCATGCCTACAAGACGCTGTCGTCTCGCTGTGCGCCTAAGAAGGTGATTTGCCACGTCCATGCTCATCGCGACCCCGTATATCGTCCATCGATGACCACCCGAATATAGAGTTTGGCGGCAACGCGTACAACTCTGCCCGCAGTTCGGTCAGCTTGGTGTGGGCTCTGGCGCCGTCGTCGGCGTCGGCTCCCCTGCCGGATGCCGGAACTCCAGATGGTGCTTGAACATTTCGGGGCTGCGCTCGGCGATGTTGCCCAGATGGTCGGCGATACGGCCCAGGTTGGAGAGCACTTCGACGAAGATGATCCCCTTCTTGACCGAGCATTGGTCTTTGTGCAGACGCTCTTCATGATGTCGTTCGGCACGCTTGACCAGTTCCTTGATTTCGCCTGTCAGTTTGAGCGCCCGATTCATGGCGTCGACACTCCCGTTCTCGAAGCAATCGGTCAAATAGTCTCCCTGGGCTTGTATGCGGGTGCTAAGCTCCCGAATCTCGTCGTTGGCGTCGGCCGAGAAAGGCTCGTCGAGCTTCTCGCTGTCTTCGGCCAGTTCAAGAATGTTCGTGGCCCGGTCTCCCACACGCTCCACATCGTTGACGCAGTGCATGATGATGGGGATCGCTGCCGCATGCTGTTCGTTGAGCTGCCTGCGGTTGAGTTCCACCAGGTATTGCATGATGTCATGCTGATACTGGTCGATGCGCTCTTCGGCCTCGAACAGCTTCTCGAGTTCGCCGAGGTCCTTTTCCACGAAAGCCTCCACGGCGTGGTCGGTCAGCCGGCATGCCTCCCTGCTCATGGCGCGCAGCGCGGTCATGGTCTGCTGGATGGCGACGGATGGCTGGCTCAGGAGGTGGGGTTCGAGCAGCAGTGTCGGGGCGTCCCCGTCGTTTTCCACGGGCAGGACAAACCGGCAGATGGAGGCGATGACTCCCACGAAGGGAAGGAAGACAATGACGTTGAGGATGTTGAAGAGCGTGTGGGCGGCGGCCACGTGGCGGCCGATGTTCTCCGGCTGTTCGGCGAAGACGTTTCCAGTGGTGATTTTGTTGATGGCCACCAGGAAGACCGGTACCCCATCGACGCGCACGTAGAACATGCCCAGCATGATGATCACCCCCAGCACTTTGAACAGCGTGTTGGCGAGCGCCGCCCTCCGCGCATTGCGGTTGGTGCCGATGGAGGCGAG
>JAGLDW010000701.1 GCA_023145395.1 Lentisphaeria bacterium
CATGGGCGTTAGACCCATCTCTCGGCGGAACACGCGCGCGAATTGCGCTTCGGAGAGGTTCGCGGCACGAGCCAGGTCGGCTCTCCTGAGGCCAGACCGCCAGTACTTCCGGTTGACCAAGCGGATGGCGGCCATGGTTGCCGGACCGTGGTAGGAGAGTCGGTCTTCCGGCGGCGTGAGCGCTTCCAGGAGCGCCACAAGGACGCCCAGCACCTCGCATTTCAGCTGAATGTCTTGACACAGGCGCTGTTGACAATGTCCATAGGCCGCGACGCGATAGCGCTCGACGACCTGGGTGGCAATGGGCGCGCGAGCGGCGACAAGGAGCGGGACGTCGATCATCCCTGCCACGGGGGCGCCTGCGGAGATGTCGAGCGAGAGATTCCACACGCTGACCGCCCCCTCGGGAGTGGCTCGGTAGCCGTCTCGATCCACCATGATGAGTACCGTTCCCGGCCTGGAGCGGTGCCGATACGGCCCCAACTCGATCGGTGTCTCACTGCCCGCGGCGTGGTAGGCGATTTCGAGCACGGGCGACCGACCGGCCCGGAAGGAGGTGCGATCCTCCTGAAGATAGACCACCGGCAGTCGCTGTTGCTTGTCCGCCCACGCAATCGTGCCCTGAAGAAGCGCGCGCGTTTTTGTCAAGTTTTCGCATGTTCCTTGCATATCATATTCCTTGAGGCAGCTATGCTGGAGAGTATAGTTGACAGTGTAGGGTTGGTCAACGAACGCGCGAAACAACCAAGAACATAGTGCCACCGCACTGGCCCAGTCCGTGGCACGTGAACAGCAGGTGAACCCGTATTCGTGGAGTGTGCACCAATGAAACGACATGTTGCCGGCACCTACGACGGATCGGTCTTCAGAGTGTTCGTGGACGGCAAGCTGGGGGGAAGCAGTGCGCCCGGCCTGGAGATGACCAAAGGACAGCCGGACATCGGCATCGGAAGCTTTCGCTATGGCTTGGTCCTCAGATTCAGCGGCAAAATCGATGACGTGAACATACATGACAGAGCTCTTTCCGAGGCGGACATCAGGCGCAAGGCAAAGGAGTTCTGAAAATGATTTTTTTCGAACGTGTGTGTCCGCAGGGCATGCTTGCCGCCTCGCTCTGTTTGTTCGCCGCGACCGCAGTCCACGCCGAGAGAACACGTTCCCGGGTATGGGATGGCGCCTGCCTTCGCTGGCCGGAGAAGCCCATCCAAATTCGCTTCACGCTGCGCAGTGCGCAACTCCATGGCTTCCGCGTCGCCACACTGCCACGTGCCGACTTTCAGCGAGCTGAATAATGCCTCGGAGGAGCCGAATGAAAAACAGTGAGATAGCTCTGGCGACGCTAATGGGGGAAAACCCCGGCAGGCCCTGTATCAACTTTTCTTGGATGACGAGTTCTTCTTACCTGAGCAAGGTGACAGGACGCGACTACTGGGCGGACCGCGAGGGGGTGTTTTTTGAGTACCTGCGGCAAACCGGGATCAATCTTGTCCCGCAATGGTACTTCCCGGGTGATGCGCAGCGCAACATAGAGAATGGCCACCTCATGCACGAGCATCGCCTTGGAGGCACGCAGAACATCAGCAATCCCGAGGATATTTTGCGGGCCATTGATCGTCTCCCTGCTGATGCCGACGTGGAGGCCGAGTTTGATCTCGAAGCAACTGCTCAAGACTACGCAGGCAGATTGACAGAACGGATGGACAGAGCAAAAGGTGAAGTCCTGTTTATCGACGGTTTTGGCCAGGCAGACTTTATGGGAGGATACAATTGCTGGGGATACGAGAACTACCTCATTGCCATTATGGACTATCCCGAAGCAATGGGCAGATACTATCACCACACAGCTCTAAAAGGACGGCTGCGCAACCAGGCAATCCTGCTGGCTCGCGAGAAGTACGGCATTGCCCCTTTCGTCTACGGTGGTCAGGATATCTGTGCAAGCAGCGGTCCTATCGTCTCCCCACAGATCCTGAGAAGCATCTACTTCCCTGAACTCAAATGGGCCATGGAGCCGCTGGTCGAGAACGGGATCGGCATCATCTGGCATTGCGATGGCAATATCAACCCGATCCTGGACGACATCTTGGATCTCGGCGTGGTCGGCTTGCAGGGATTCGAGGAAGAACATGGGGTCAGGTATGATGAGATGGTGAAGCTTAGGGATCGTACAGGTCGGCCAATCGGCGTGTGGGGTTGTGTGTCCGTGACCAGTACACTTCCCCACGGGACTGCCGATGACGTCAGGCAGTCTGTCGAACGCTCCTTCACGCTGGCTGGAAAGGGCAGAGGCTTCGTTCTTTCTTCGACCAGCAGCATCATGCCGGAGGTCCCCCACGAGAACATCGACATGCTCTTCAAGCACGGCAGGGAATTCGGCACAGAATTTCTGTCAGGCTGACGGGGACGACAAGAGAAGGCGGACGTTTGTGTCGGCACAACCACAAGCTCGGCAAGGAGCAGGACATGAAGATCGGCGTAAGTTCTTTCTCGTATGAACGTCTGACGAAGTCGGGCGAGATGTCCATGAAGGACACGATCTCGAAGGCCAGGGAACAGGGCTTCGATGTGATAGAGATGCTGGATATCTGGCGCCAGGCGCCGGGCTGCGATGACCCCAAGACGCTTGCCGAGGAACTGCGGGAGGAGGCCGAGCGAGTGGGGATCGAACTCAGCGCGTATACCGTAGCCGCCGACTTCCTGCGAGGCTCGGGCGGCGACGTGGCCAAGGAGATCAAGCGCATCAAGCGCGCCGTGGACTTGGCCGTTATCCTTGGCGTGCCGTGCATGCGCCACGATGCGAGCTATGGGTTCCCTGCCGACTGGCAAGGACTCAGGAGCTTCGACCGCGCGCTGCCGCGCCTGCGGGACGCGTGCCGCGAGATCACCGAGTACGCGGCAGGCAAGGGCGTCAGGACCATGGTCGAGAACCACGGACGGTTCTGTCAGGACAGCCGACGTGTCGAGAAATTGGTCGTGGCGGTCGATCACCCCAACTTCGGAGTCCTCATCGACATCGGCAACTTCGTCTGCGTCGATGAAGACAACTCGGTCGCCGTCGGCCGGCTTGCGCCTTACGCGTTCCACTGTCATGCCAAGGATTTTCATCTCAAGCCCGGCACGGACGTCTTCCCCGGCACAGGCTGGAACGTCTCCCGCGGCGGCAACTTCTGGCGCGGCGCCATCATCGGCCACGGGAATGTGCCTCTACTATCGTGCATCCGAGCTCTGAAGCAGTCGGGCTACGACGGCGTGCTGGCCATCGAGTTCGAGGGCATGGAAGACCCCCTGACTGGCATCGTCCTCGGCCAGAAGAACCTGCGCGGCCTCATCGACATGGCCTGAAATCGCATTCCCCGTCAGACCAATGGAGATTGATAAATGACAAACCGTTCGATCCTTCGCATACGCACCATCGGCTCTGACCCCACTGTGGCCTTTGCGGGTGCGGAACTTGAGCGCATCCTCCGCCGAATGACGGCTGGCACGGTCGTATGCCTGTCCGGCCTGGATCCCCGTCCGGAGGCCGATACGCTCGTCGTCGGCTGCGCGGAAGCCTTCCCGGATGTGGTCCTTCCCGAGGTGGCGGATGCGAAGCTGGACGACGCCATTGCCCTTGACATCCGGAACCGATGCGGGATCATCGTCGGCGCCAATCCGCGTGCCACGTTGATCGCCGCCTACCGGTATCTCTTCGAGCTGGGCTGCCGTTGGGTTCGCCCCGGCGACGATGGCGAGCTTATCCCTGAATGCAACGACCCCCTCTCCTGCGACATCAGCCTCTCCGAGGCGCCCGAGTGCCGACACCGCGGACTTGCCATCGAGGGAGCATGCAGTGCCGAGCATGTCGCCGCTCTGATCGACTGGCTCCCCAAGGTCGGCATGAACACCTATTTCATCGAGTACTTCTGTGGCTACATCTTCTACAACAACTGGTACTCGGAGCGCCACAAGGCGTGCAATCGCCGCGCCTTGATGCCCGAGGAACAGGCGGCCGAGCTGGCGGAGAGAGCCATTGTGGAGATCAAGCGACGGAGCCTGCTCTTCCATCGGGCCGGGCACGGCTGGACCTGCATGCCGCTGGGCATCCCCCCCGAACTCTGGGACGAGCCCATCGAGCGCGACTTCGGCGAACAAACCCGGCACATCGCGCTCTATCAGGGCAAGCGTGCCATGTACCACGGCATCCCACGCCG
>JAGLDW010000702.1 GCA_023145395.1 Lentisphaeria bacterium
CACTTCTGGCTCGCCGACGGCAGCAACCACTTCTGCGAATGCGAAGATTGCCAGGAAATGCGTCCCGCCGACTACTACGTCATGATGCTCAACGAATTGGACGCGGCCCTGAGCGCAAGAGGACTGCCCACCCGCATTGTCTTCATCATCTACGTCGATCTTCTCTGGCCCCCCGCGGAGCAGCGCATTCACAACTCCGAACGGTTCGTCATGATGTTCGCGCCGCTGCACCGGCCCTACTTCGCCCGTTTCGATCCCAAGGAACGGCAGGAAGCCATACCCCCGTTCGTGCTCAACAAGCTCACGTTCAAGGAAGGACAGAATCTCAACCACCTTGCCGGCTGGCAACAGGTCTTCGACGGGGATAGTCTGGTTTTCGACTACCGGTTCATGTGGGGGCAGTACGACGATCCCGGGCATGCGGAGATCGCCAGAATTGTCGATGCGGATACGCCGACTCTCGCGAAGGTGGGATTGAACGGGATGATCAGCGATCAGTCACAACGCGTTTTCATGCCCTCTGGATTCCCAATGGCCGTGCTCGCACACAGGCTATGGGGTTCGGACGATGGTTACGAAGCTCTGGCGGACGACCACTTTGCCGCGGCATTCGGCGCGGAGGGAGACCTCTGCCGACGCTACCTCGAGCAACTGTCGGAGTTGTTCCAGGCGCGCTGGCTGTCCGAGTACACTATCAGCGCTGAAACAGCCGTGCCCCCTGGGGTGCTGGCCGGGCTTCAGACCGTCCCGGAGAAGATCGCGGAATTCCTGCCCTCCATCGAGAGAAACCGGGTGCTCGACCAACCTGTTCACGCGCGTTCGTGGGAGATCCTCCACCAGCATGCACAACTGTGTCGTGTGCTGGCACTGGCCATCGCGGCCGAACTCGAGGGTGAACGGGACCAGGCCGCGGCTCACTGGCGAGAGATGGAACTCCGACTTGTCGAGCAGGAGGGCGAGATCCATCAAGTCTATGATGTCTTCCTGTTCCTGCTCAGCATGCGACGCAAGTATCGGATACCACAAATTGTCGGGATGGAGTGACCCAATGGATTCAAAGACCAGAATGCTCAAGGCGTGGAACTT
>JAGLDW010000703.1 GCA_023145395.1 Lentisphaeria bacterium
GAGTTCGGGGCATACCACTGACACGGAAGTTCGAGGTCAGAGCGAATCTCAACGAGGAGGAAAGCGTGCGACACAACCAACATCTGATAAGATTGACCTGTGTTCTGATGCTGACCGCTGCGTTCGGTAACGCGGCCCCTTTGGCTCTGGTTCGGAGCGGCGACGCACGCGCACAGATCGTGGTGCCGGACGAGGCGTTCCCGGTGGTGCAGTACGCCGCCGAAGAACTGCGGTATCACATCCGCAAGGCGACCGGCGCTGAACTGGCGATCGTCGCCGAAGCCGAAGCGGCTGCAAACGTCCCCCATCACATCTACCTCGGCAACTGCCAGGCCACGCGCACAGCAGGCATCGAGCTGGAGCCGGAACCACCACCCGCCGAGATCTATGCGACCAAGTGGCGGGTCAAACACGTCATCCGCACCGTCGGCAATGATCTGTTCATGACCGGTCACGACAACGACGGGCCGGTGGGGTCACGTTTCCAGATGACGCGCCACGGCACATTATTCGCCGTGTACGCATTCGTTGAGGAGCAGATGGGCGTCCGCTGGCTCTGGCCGGGAGAACTCGGCGAGGTCATCCCCAAACGCACGGACCTGTCCGTGGACGATTTGAGCGTCTCCGCCCGCGAGCGTTTCGCGGAATGCGAAATGGGCACAGGGTGCTTCAGGTACGGCAAGGACCGCTGGCAATCACAGGAACACTTCGATGCCTATAAGGCGGCCGTTGGCAAGTGGTTGCTGCGGCATCGGATGAACGTCTGCAACGCGGTGACGTACTCCTACGGGCACTACTTCCACAGCAACGCCAAGTACACCGAGCGGTTCCTGAAGAAGCGTCCAGACTTCTTCCAACTGCTCCCGGACGGCACGCGCGGCTACATCCCCGGTTGCCATGTCCACGCAATCTCCATGTGCGTCTCGAACCCGGCCCTGCATCGGCAGATGATCACGGACTGGCAAGGCTACCGAACGCTGCACGAACTGGTCCCCCGCGGCGGCAAAGTCATGGGCGGTCTAGGCTGGATGCTTAATGCCTGTGAAAACGACACATGCGCAGCCTGCACGTGCGAGCGCTGCCGTGCCTGGGACGCACCTGATCCGCGCTTCGAGAAGCACAACTACTGGAACGGCAGCCGCTTCATCACCGAGCCCGGACTCGACACCCGCTATCAGGCGGCACGTCCGGACGGCGACGGGGATCCGGCGCCGGAGTTGTCCGACCGCTATGCGCGGTTCTACCTGACGCTCCAAAACAAGGCGGAGAAGATCGACCCCGGCGTCGTGGTCATCGGTTACGCCTACTCGAACTACACCCAACCGCCGGTAGAGGTCAAACTCAACGACCGGATCGTGATCTCGATGGTGCCGTGGCCCTATTTTCCGTGGACGCAGCACGACATCGAGACGATGAAGACCAAATGGGAAGGCTGGTACGCCACCGGGGCCCGGCTGAAGCTCCGCCCGAACACGCTGCACACCGGACACAATTACCCGGTCTTCCTGGCGCGGAAGATGGGGGAGATGTTCGCGCATCATGTCGAACGGTCTGCGGTTGCCACCGCGTTCGACAGCCTCACGGGCCAGTGGGGCAGCAAAGGTCCGGACTACTACGTGTTGACCAGGATGCATGTCCACCCCGACTGGCCGGTGGACAAAGTTCTTGACGAGTACTACGTGGGCTTCGGCAAGGCCAAGCAAGCGGTGCAGCGCTACTTCGAGTACTGGGAAGAGGTCTCGGAAGTGGCAACGAACAATCCGCCGGAGGGAGTGCGCTCGTCCCTCCAGGGGGAAGCGGAAGGCGGCGGCTGGCTGAGTGGACGCACCACCGCGATCACCAACGGGGCGCTCATTTTTACGCCGAAGGTGATGTCGAAGGGGCGCGGTCTCATCGAGAAAGCCATCGCGCAGGCCGCCGGAGACCCTGTGGCCGAACGGCGAGTGGCCTTTCTCGAGAAAGGCCTGAGACACGCGGAACTGACGCTGGCCGTGACCCGCGCCCATCAGGCCCAGACGGCCGACCTGGGCAATCCCGCCGCGTACAGGCCCTACGCCGAAGCCATGGGCAAGCTCATGGCGTTCCGACGAGAGGTGGTGGAGCCGGAGATGATCGCGGACACCGGATACCTCGGCTACAACGAGCGGCGCAAGGAGCTCTCGTGGGACCATTCCCTCACCGGGCGCGGGGACGCCAGTCTTGCCTCACAGTGGCGCACGTACTTCGCCAACCGCGCCTACGGCAAGCCCCGCGAATACGACCAGTTCGAGAAAGGGACGGGGGCTCGGCGACTCGGCGCCGACTGGCGCTTCCGCCCCGACCCGGACCAGCGCGGCACAAAGAAAGGCTGGCAGGCCGAGGACCTCGACGACACGGAGTGGGCGCCCATCGGTGTCGACTCGCACTGGAAAGACCAGCCGTGGGGCAACGCCTGGCGTGCCGCACACAAAGATGAAGATTTCCAGGGCGTCGGCTGGTACCGGCTGCGATTCGCAGTGCCCGATGGCATCAACGCGGACGTCGGTCGGGTGCATCTGTTCTTCGGAGCCATCGATTCGGCCGCGGAAGTGTGGCTCAACGGCAAGCACATCGCGACACGTCCGTTCCATGGCAACGCATGGCAGGAGCCCTTCGAGGCGGACGTGACAGACGTGCTCCGCAACGACCGCCCCAATTCGCTGGCCGTCCGCGTCGACTACGTGAAAGGCGCCGGCGGCATCTGGAAGCCGGTCTGGCTCGTCGCGGCTGAGCCGGTCGCTAGCGGGAACTGGGGTTTCGAAGACGCCACCGTGGGGCTGTACGACGCGACCCGACCGAACGGTGGCTACTGGAAGAGCAACCCACGCGGCAGGAAGCCGCATGTCTCACTCAAACCGTGGGTGTTGGCGTTGCCCAAGAGGCATAAGTCCGGGTTCGTACGGATCGTAGAGGGAGAGGCGCCGGAAGGAAGACGCTACCTGCAGAGCGTATCCTTCCAGCCCTTTGTTCAGCGCACAGTGAACACCGAGGCCGGTAAGGCCTACCGACTGACGTTCCAGTGTCGGAACAGCGGGAAAGGTGCGCCCTCCATACTTGCCGTGTATTGGAATGACGAACGGGTGCTGCAGGAAGCGCCGGCTGACGAATGGAAGACCTACACGCTGACGGTGACCGGGACCGGCCGGGACGTGCTGAAGTTCCAACGCACCGGGGAAACGAACCTCTGCCTGGACGCGATTCGCATGGAGCCGGCACCGGCCGGCGAAGCGCCCTGACGCCAAGAGCCGACTGCAGGCTTGGTGAGCATGGCTATGGACCCCGTCCTGTTCGGGAACTCATCCGGGCTGGTCCCGCAACGGATTCCTGAAGATGCTCTGCCCCCCCAGAGCTCCCGTCTGCGCGCAACTTGAACGTGCGCGCCGAGTAGGTGCGCTGGGCCCCAGTGCACCTCGCTTTCCGGATACGCTGGTGCACCGGGACCCG
>JAGLDW010000704.1 GCA_023145395.1 Lentisphaeria bacterium
CGACGGTGTGTCCATATTGCACCTCTTACAGTTTTCTTTGGGACTCGGCTGTCACAGATCCCTTGAGGCGTGGTCTGCAACAGCGTCATAGCCTTGTCATTCAGTGCTGTGGCTTCGTGTTCGCGCATATCGCTGCGTCTGGCGTCGCGTCTCGCCTGATCGGCTTGGGCCGCCGCCGGGCTTCAGCAAGTGCTTTGCTTTGGGATTTTCGATGAGCTCCCGACCCGTTCCTTCAGTTCTTCCTCCTTTCCGGCATCGATGGTGATCCAGCAACGGCTGCCGTTGTTCGTCTTTCGTGAGGCAACGATCCCACGCTGAGCCCAGTAGTATACCACCCCCGCGCTGACTCTGAACTTTTCTGCCGTCTCCTTCACTGTCAGCTCTTCGGGCTGCCTCAGCTCGGCGACCGGGATTTTGTGCTTATGCCTGATCCACTGGACCATCGAAGCACTGAAGGGCCTGCCTTTTGCACTGACGAGTCCGTCGCCATTGAGGGTCGATGCGATGTCCGCATCGGCCAAGTCGCAGGCGAGTTCCCGGACCTTGGCAACAAGATCATCTTTGTAGCGCAGGCGTTCGGGAGCCGGCAGGGGAATGTCGATGGCGATGTCCTCGCAGAGGCCACCTTGCCAGCGTATGTGCAGGAGAACTTGACGCGCTTCCGGCAGCCTCTCCATGGTGATGTCCATTATTATAAGCCGGAGCATTTCCTTCCGGTCTTTGTTCTTTGTGCTGGGTGCGTCCCACACGCGTGGGAGATCGTTTGCCAGCGCCAGGATACTGTCTTGAGTTTTCGAAGTCACGGCAATGTCTTCCTGGCGGCAGTAGTTTGCATATTCCTCCTTGACCAGGTCCAGGTTCTCCAGGGCGTCGTTCCACCTTTTCTCCAACGTCGATGCCACGAGACGGTTTGCCGGATCAACTTCTTCGTAACGCCGCTGTGCCAGCTGTGCCTGGTAGTCGGCCCTTTCGATCCGCATCCGCCACTGTCGCTGGACTGCCTGTTCGCGTTTCTTCAGCTCGTCAATGGCGTGCAGGGCGATCTGAAGTTGTGCGGGCTCGAACAGCTCAAGGACCCTTTGGCATACGGGTTGGTCAATCAGGCAGCATCGCACGCTCATGCAGGCCCCCCCCGCCAGGCCCTGGCGGTGATGCCAGTTACACTCGTAGATTGGCCTGATGCCGCCGTTGCCCCGGTAACGCACCGTAATGCGTCTGCCGCATTTCCCGCACAGCAGCAACCCCTGAAGAAGGGCATGACCTTCGCGGGCGGGCCCGCTCAGGACGTTTTCCTCCCCGTTCGTTCGGTTCTGCTGAAGTATTTTCTGATTCCGCAGGTATTCCTCCCAGCCGGTATATCCCTCGTGGTGGTCGTGAATGACGACCTGCCAGGAGTCCATGGGAAGGCTCGAAGTCTTTGATACGATACGGCCGTCGGAGAGGATTTGCTTCTTCGATCCATAACGACCGAAGACATAGCAACCGGCGTAGGAGGGGTTGCGCAGCAGGCTGAGAGCCCGGCCGTGCTCCAGGCGCCCCCATATGAGCTTGCCGTTCCACGCTCCCCCATAGGCGCGTTTCGGGAACGGGATGTTGTCCCGGGCGAAACGACGGACCACACCGTAAGCGCTGCGGATTTCCTGGAAGCATGTGAAGAACAACCTCACAACACCTCGGACTTCCTCATCCGGATCAAGGACAGTGTTTCCTTCGTCGTCGTAGCAGAGGCCCACCGGCAGCGGAAATCGCAGCTCACCTTTCCTCGCCTTGTTCAGCTTGCCTCCTTGGAGGCGAGCGCGCAGGAAGTGAAGTTCCGCCTGGGACATCGTGCCCTTCAGCCCCAACAGCAGTTGGTCGTTGAAGTCCCTCGGATCGTAGATGCCGTCTTCGTCGATGATCAACGTACCAGTGAGCGCACATAGCTCCAAGAGCCGGTGCCAGTCCGCGCAGGAACGCGACAGCCGCGACGCCTCCAGAGACAGAACCGCACCGACCCGATTCATGGAAACTTCCGTGACCAGCTCCTTGAAGTCCTCCCTGTTCGTGGCTGTCGTGCCCGACAGGCCCAGATCGCGATCCATCACCCGGATCATCGAGGATGCCCAGCCCAGTTCCAGAGCCTTGTCCTTCAGGCCATACTGTCTCTCGGTGCTCTCCCGGTTCAGTCGCAGTTGCCCTGGGGTGGACTGCCGAAGATAGACGCACGCCGTCTTCTCTCTGTGCTCCTGCGTGATCTGTGCTCTCATCGGCCGTTTTCTCCTCTGCCGATGCCAGCGCGCGCAATAATTCGTGCAGCATGTTCGCGACACAGACTCCTGCCATTGGAATGTCCAGAGCGATGTCCATCGGTATGTGTTAAAGCCGTTCTCTGCGATGAAGCAATTCGGTGTTGATGGCACAAATCTCTTCGAGTATCGCGCGCAGCCGCCTGTAGTTCCCGAGCTGTTCGGTGACCTGCTGTTGATACCCCTGCGGAACGTACTCCATCTGCGGGCGGGACCCCGGATGCGTAACCGATAGATAAAACTTGGGGCCGTGGCCCCGGCCCCGAGCACATCGACACCCAGGCTTGCCGCATCGCTTGTACCGTTCGATCAGCGAACCGCGGAGAATCGCATCGAGGGGTGGAAACTGCTTCAGCAGCAATGTGCGTCTGCGCCTCAATACACCGGTGGACCTGTTCTTGAGATCCGTCATGTTTACCACCTTTATCGGACCAGTTATCAAACTGGTCCGAATATGTTCTCTCAAAATACATTTACAACTCCCTCTTCAGGCTTTTCCGACATTCTTCTCAAGGCGAATATTGTTCAGTCGAACGACGATCCTGCTGAGGGAAAGCAGGCAGCGGTATTCGAGAAGTGAAGCGGCTCCTTCGTCGTTATCATAGACTGAGGGCGGCGCCAAATCCGTCCATTCCCGTGGTATGCCAAAGGTCCCGAGACCGGGATCGTTCCGCAAGATCAGCGTCTCGACACCGGCGACGCAGCGCCTCTTCAGCACTGCGAAGCGGTGGCCTCGACGTGGGTGGTAGGGATGGGTGATCTCGGCCCATTCAGAAGGCTGACTGGGGGCGAGTGCAGTTCGCGTTGACCGTGACGGCTGTGGAGGACAAGATTGTCCAAAAAGCCTGCGTGACCATTCTGAACGAGGTGTACGAAGCCGACTTTTTCGGCTTCAGCTACGGGTTCCGCCCAGGTCTCAGTCAGCACGACGGGCTGGACGCGCTTTACGTGGCGATCAAGAAACGGAAAGTGAACTGGATTCTGGACGCCGACATCCAAGGGTGTTTCGACAACATTCCGTTCTCCAAACTGGAGCATTGCCTGCGGCGTCGGGTCACCGACCCGCGCATGCTCCGGCTGGTACGGAAGTGGTTGAAGACCGGATGGATTGAGGAAGGCACTCGTCACAGCGCAGACCGCGGGACCCCGCAAGGGGCGGTGATTTCACCGCTGCTGGCCAACATCTATCTGCACAGTGTGCTGGATGAATGGGTACAGTGGTGGCGAACGTACCAAGCTCGCGGCGAGGTGCTGATCGTACGCTACGCCGACGACTTTGTGGTCGGATTTCAGTACGAGAGCGACGGGCACGCCTTTCAGCGGGCACTGCAGGCACGATTGCGTGTCTTCGAGCTCACGCTCCATCCGAAGAAAACCCGCTTCATTGAGTTCGGACGCTTTGCGGCGACGACTCGCCATCGCCGTGGCCAGGGCAAACCGGAAACCTTCGATTTCCTGGGTTTCACCCACATCTGTTCCGTGGACAGTGCGGGTCGGTTTTTTCTGCGCCGTCATACCATAGCGAAGCGTTTCCGCAGGAAGCTCCAGGAGATCAAGGAGGAGCTTCGCAAGCGGATGCATCACTCATTGAAGAGCGTAGGGGAATGGCTGCGCAGTGTCCTGATCGGACACCGGAACTACTACGGGATACCCGGGAATATGTCCCGGGTAAAAGAGTTCTATTGTGCCGCCCTCAAACTCTGGCTCCATGTCATTCGACGACGAAGCCAGAAAGGTGCGGACGTCTGGCCGTGGAAGCGATTCCTCCGACTGGTGGAACGCATGATCCCGCGACCTCGCGTCGCTCACCCCTTCCCGGATGCGCGATTTGTCGCCAAACACTCAAGGTAGGAGCCGTATGAGGTAATTCTTCACGTACGGATCTGTGCGGGGGGTCCGGGGCAACCCGGATCCCTACCGCGATCGCTAGATTTTATAAAAGCAAACCGGAGGACTGACCCGCTAGACTGGAGGGCGAGGCTCTGTCGAGCCGTGTAGCCGCCGCAGGCGGCGACCTGTCCCCTGGAGGGCGAGACTCTGTCGAGCCGTGTAGCCGCTGCGGGCGGCGACCTGTCCCCTGGGCGAAACTTCAGCTGAGCCTGCA
>JAGLDW010000705.1 GCA_023145395.1 Lentisphaeria bacterium
CCACCCACAGATTCTGGAGAAGAGCCCCAAAACAATGTCCCTGGGAGGGCGAAGCTCCCGCTGAGCCGCGTCTGCGAACTGCGCAAGACAAAGGCAATCAACCACGAAAGGCACGAAAACGGAAAAAGAAGAGATTTCTCGCGCCCGTTCGCATGGCTCACTCAAGACGCAGAAGCGCAAAGGAAGACAGCAAGCAAAAGGAAAACAATTCCACCACCCGCTGCGCTAGAGACACAGAGACACGGAGAAGAGCGGAAGAGGAGATTGCCGGTTTCATGGCAGAGAAAAATCGCCGGATCATCAGCAAACCTCTTCCTCCATGTCTCCGTGCCTCCATGGCAGCTTTTCAGAGACTTTGGGTTGCGAACGGAGCCTGCTCTAGGCAACTTCGCGCCGCCAAGATTGCCAACGGTCGGATGCCATGTAATTTGGACCTAGGTTCACCTGGGGCGAAGAGCCTCCCAAAGAAGGATACCGACACGTTGGGTACAAGAAAGGACCGGTGGTTGGAAACCCCATCGGGAGGTGTTTCATGCGCATTCTTGACTCTGGCACCATAAGTACCATCGGGACTACCGAGACTTTGAGGGTGCGGACATTTCCCTCACTCGTCGCTCTTTCGGACGGAACCCTTCTGGTCGCCTGCAAGGCCGGTTCGAACAAAGACAGTGACGACGGGACAATCGAGATGTTTCGCTCGTCGGACAATGGAACAACGTGGAGTGGACCCACAATCCCGTTTGCGCCAACAAAGGTGGACGGTTTGCGCGGCTCGTATGCCCTCTGTTACATGACCGAGCTTGAATCCGGCCATCTGCTGGCCGCGTGTATGTGGGTAGATCGGGAATCGTATCCGGGCAAACCGCTCTTTAATCCCGATACGGAAGGCTGTCTGCCGATGGCAATTCTCCTGTCGGATTCGTATGATTTCGGGAATACCTGGACTGCTCTGAGGAAGGTCCCTCTGCCGGACGAAATCGGACCGCCAAGCTTGACGAATCCTCTCATCAAACTTGCCAGCGGATCTCTTCTCATGAGTATCGAGACGAACAAACCGTACACGGATGGCTCAAAATGGCACCAGAAGGTTGTCTTTCTTCCCTCCCGGGATGCGGGCAAGACGTGGGAAGAGGCGGTTTCGGCAGTATATGATCCGACGGGTCGCATCTTCAATTGGGATCGGCGAGTGGGTGTGGCTCATGATGGGACGATCGCGACATTCCTGTGGACATATGACAGCGAGGTGAAGACGTATCTCAACATTCACCGTCGTCTCAGCTCAGATGACGGGGCAACCTGGTCTGAAGCGGAGGATCTTGGTTTTGCGGATCAGGCAGGTCCTCCGGCAGTGCTCGCTAATGGAAGCATGGTGCTCTGCTGGGTGGACCGGTTTGGATCTCGCTCGATTCGTGCCCGATTTGCATCGAGTGTCGACGAGGGGTTCGATCAGAACACGGAGATCGAGATCTACCATCACGAACTTCCGGACAAGAGGGAGGCGAAGACCGTTACAACCGGAGAAACGCTTGAGGACATGGGGTTGTGGACCTACGGGTTGCCATATGCGGCGACCCTACCCGACGGGAATGTACTGATTGTTTACTATGCTGGAAACCATACGACTATGAATGTACGCTGGTGTCGGATTTCGCCACTTATGTGAACAAATAGAAACAAGAGCCGGAGCGCATATGAGGATCATTACACACGCGAGTATGGTCGGAGCGATTTTCATGGGTGTCTGCCCGGTTGCGAGATCGGCAGGCCCCGCTGCAACGAACCCCAAATCCGCGGGTGCCATCGCCAAACACGTCAAGGTGTTCGTGGTGACTGGTCAATCCAACAGCCTCGGAACCACGGCAGACTCCACCGAGAAGGATGTCTCCCCGGGCGAGAATCCCCTGGACACCGGAATCCCATTTTTCTGGAGCAACCGTTCCACGCGTGCCGGTGATGGCCCCGCAATGTTGTACGGCGACTCGGGAGGAAACATCCTCAGCCTTCGGGCGCAACAGGGCGAGGAAAAAAATCCGCAGTTTTGGGGACCGGAGATCGGGTTCGGACGGCGGTTGAGCGCGGCGGGCGTGACCAGCATCTTGATTGTCAAGGCCAGCCGCGGCGGGGGTGGCAATGGGTTCTGGCTGAAGGATTCGCCTGACGACCAGATGTACCGACATGTCGTGCAAACAGTCCGGCAAGCCGTGTCGGCACTGCCGAAAGGAACCGACTTCGAAATCGCCGCGCTATTGTACATCCAGGGCGAAAGCGACTCCAGCCACGAAGCCAAAGAGTCTGGCAAACGGCTACGTTTGCTGGCCCAGAACTTGCGTGCAGACCTGCCGCATGCCGACCGCATGAAGGTCTTGGTAGGGGGGATCGCCGCTGCCGGCCCCAACGATGACATTGTCCGCGCCCAGCAATCCAGATTGCCGACGATCGACCCGACGTTCCGTTACATCGACACGCTCGATCTGCGCCCGAAACTCTACGATCACCTGCACTTCAACAAGTCTGCCAAACTGAAAATCGGCCTCCGCATGGCCAATGCCTGGCTGGCGTGGGACAAAACCAAGAAAGACTGACTTTCGACCAACTCCCCAACCAGCTCGTGGGCCAGCTCTTTCCTCTGTGCTCTCTGTGCTCTCTGTGGTAGAAA
>JAGLDW010000706.1 GCA_023145395.1 Lentisphaeria bacterium
TCCACCGGGATAAACCCAGTGGCGGCGCATGACAACAGAAGCGGCACGGGCGCATGTCAGTTTCGTTGCACGCATTGCATCCCGCAAATTGTTCCGGACACGAGAAAACACCTACAGAACTGACATGCGCCCAAGCTGCACAAGACCGGATGCAGTCGCATTTAGCTCGCCGCACGGTTATGGTCGAGACTGTAAACAACTGTGCTCACAGGACGTGGTTTCTCAGTTCGCAATCATACTCTTGCAGAAAAGAATCTGGCCCAGAGGAGAAAACATGCCCACATCCCTTCCGCGTTCCTCCTGGGATGTAGTGCTTGCGCAGGCGCGCAGCGTTCTGGGCACGTATTCGTCCGACGCGTGCCGTATCTTCCATGGCCGTGGTGGCTGCTTTTCCGGATTCGAACACCTCGCCATCGACTGGCTTTCGCCGGTTCTGCTCATCACGCTGTACGCGCCCGTCGATCCCGAGGACCTCGTTTGGCTAGCCGATCAACTCAGATCCGAAACGCCTTGCTCCTGTGTCCTGGTCCAGCGACGCCACGAACCAAAGGCGCCCTGGCACGTCCTTTGGGGCACGCCTCCGGTCGCCCCCACATGCCAGGAAAACGGACTGCGCTACCAGCTGCTTTTCCAGAGGAACCAGAACACGGGATTCTTCCTCGACATGCGCTGTGGCCGTGATCTTGTGCGCAGACTCGCGCCGGAACGACGGGTGCTCAACCTCTTTGCCTACACCTGTTCCTTCTCCGTCGCGGCAATCGCGGGGGGGGCAAAATCGGTGGTCAATATCGATATGAGCTCCGCAGCGCTCTCCGTCGGCCGCGAAAACCACCGTCTCAACGAACAAGACCTCTCCAGCGTCCGCTTCCTGGCCCATGACATCAAGAAAACCTACGGCAAGATCAAGCGGATGGCCCCCTTCGATCTGATCGTCATCGATCCCCCGACAGATCAAGGGCGCAGCTTCCGGGTTCGTGATGACTATGCCCGCATCGTCCGACGATTGGAGGATTGGTGCGCGCCCGGGGCACGCATCGTGGCTTGCCTCAACGCCCCCGAGCTCCCCGGGACGTTCCTTGAGGAGATCTTCGCGACCGAGGCGCCCTCACTGCAACTCCTGGACAGCGTGGCCGCACCAGCCGAGTTCACAGAAGCGCAGACAGAAGGAGCCCTCAAGATCCGAGTCTACCGTTTCGCCGTCCAGTAGGTGCTATCCGGCGGATTCAGAAATGCGCCTGCAGTGACCGACGCCACATGGCCGTCAATAAATCCCACGTTCGATTTATGCGTATGCGCATCCGGACGCATGTACTTCCAGAATCCACTCCCCAGAGACGGACGGAAACTAGCAGGGTAGTCGCCCTCCGAAACCATGAAGGTCGATGAGGGCTGCGTCACCTCGCCGAGCTTTTGAGCGGCTGAACTCGTCGTTCCCCCGGCCCCCGGCTTCCCAAGATAGTTGTAGTTCCAGGCATAGTCTCGGTACGAGTAGACGTGAGTCGTGAAGCTTGGGCACAACCAGATTTCGTCGGCATTGATGTACTCCTCAGCCAGATGCCACCAGTAGATGTTGCGCCCGTCGATGTACCGGTAGGCATAATGGAGGAGGAACTCCCGATTGTCGTCGAAGTACATGTGGCAAGCCAGGGTAATCTGCTTCTCCTGATTGGTGCAGGAAATGGCGCGCGCTTTCTCGCGCGCCTGACTCAACGCGGGCAACAGCATGGCGGCAAGAATCGCGATGATCGCGATCACGACAAGCAGCTCGATGAGAGTGAACGGTTTGCGCTTCATGGGTCGGATTCTCCGTTGGTCGTCTTTAGGGTCGGCGCGAAAATAACTTCCACCAATCTGACGGTATGGACACTGTATCGCGAAAGCACGGTGTGGCAAGAGCAAGTGGGAGTCACGCTTCGAGGGCGAGGATGACGTTCTCCATGATGCTCAGGCTCTCGTCGGCCTCCTCCTTCGTGATCACCAGCGGGGGCGCCACGCGAATGACATTGCCGAGCCAACCCACCTTGCCTACCAGTAGGCCCTGGTTGGCTGCATCGACAATAACTTTCTTGGTGAGGTCGGGGGCAGGTTCCTTGGTCGTCTTGTCGAGCACAAACTCAATGCCCATGACCAAGCCCATGCCTCGCACGCAGCCAATATGCTTCGAGCGAGCTGCGAGCTTCTCAAGATGCGCCAGCATGTAGGCGCCCATCTCGGCGGACTTCTGGACTAGACCCTCCTTCTCGTAGATGTCGAGCACGGCGCAGACGGCCGCGCTGGCGACGGGATTGCCACCAAGCGTGCTGGACAGCTCGCCCTTTTCCAGACAGGAGAAGACCTCGCTGGTCGCCGCGATGGCCGACACGGGGACCCCACAGCCAATGGCCTTGCCAATGGTCACGATGTCGGGTTTCAGATCCTCATGCTCAAGCGCCCACATTTTTCCCGTCCGTCCATAGGAGGACTGGACCTCGTCCAAGGTGAAGAGAAGACCATTTCCATGGGCCCACTGCTCTAGCTTCTTCAACCAGCCCTTGGGGGGGAAGATGAACCCGCCCGCGCCCTGATAGGGCTCGACAATCACACCGGCCAGGCTGCCTGTGCTGTTGGCGTCGATCAGCAGTTCCAGGTGGTCAAAGTATTTCTTGAACTCGGGAGCACCCTCGCACCAGCCTTCCGGATCACGATAGGGATTGGGAAACGGCACGCGAATCATGCCCGGAAGTGCAGGTCCGTACTTTTTCTTTGGGCCGGACAGGCCTCCCATGGCCGCGCTGGTGGCGGTGCGACCGTGAAAAGCACCCATGGTGCAGACCAGCTCGTAGTTGCCCGTGTAGCGCTTCATCAGCCGGGCGGCGCCCTCCGTCGCCTCACTGCCCGTGCTCAGAAAGAAGCACTTGTCCAGATGCGGAGGAAGCACCCCGACCAGGCGCTTCGCCGCTTCGACACGTTGCACATTCGCGCACTCGTAGTTATTCAGCAGAATGGCGCTGGCCTCCTGCGTCTTCTTCACAAGATGGGGGTGGCAATGCCCGACATTGGTCACCAGCACGCCGCTGGTCCAGTCGATGAACACGTTCCCGTCCACATCCGTGACCACGCAGCCATGCGCATGGTCCCAGACCACCGGCGCCTGGAAACCCGTCACATCCGCCTCGTACTTATGCCACTGCTTGATCAACTCCGTGCCCTTCGGCCCCGGAAGAGGTCCATTCACCCGTGCAATGCTCATGTTCATGGGTTCCTTATTTCTGTACGCAGCATCGACTCGTTGGGTGCCACTCTCCGGCTCCCTCTCTGTCGCTATCGCTATCGGGTTCGGGTTCGGGTTTCCCGAAGCCATAGGGACCTGAGTCCTCCCTCACACAATACCCTCTGCCTCCCAATCGGCTCAGCATCGCAGCGATACGATCCAAATCAATTTTCCGTACTTGGCTTTCCTCTTCAGCGAGAGCTTTCCCAACAACAAGAACATCCTGAATCGCGGCACACTCTAGCGCCGATCCCCGTGCAATCTCAAAATAACGCCTTCTGTCGGGTACAGTCGTCTTGCCATTGCCTTCCGCAATATTTAGCGGTATCGACTGGCTGGCCCGAAGCCATTGGTCCCGGGCGGGTCGATGAATCCCTTTTAGGACGGGTGCCTTTTGGTAGACCCATGCCACGTATCCAATAGCAAGGCGATATACATCCAGTTGTTCGTGGCCAAATCCCATGGGTATCAATTCCGTGTTTCGATAGCGGTTCTGATGGCGGTCTTGGCTATTGGGGCCTATCTCGGTTTTGAATTACGGCGGGGATCCCAATTTGTCTACTGAACCCAAGCCAGATACCGATAGCGAACCCGATAGCGAATCCGATAGCTGAACCCGATAGCGATACCGATTCAAGGCCAGGATGATCCCTGCTTGGACGGTCACTTCCTGGAGCCCCGGTCTACTTATTCACGACGCAGCGGGCGTTCTCGCCCTTTGACCAGGACAGAATGTCGTCGAGGATGCTCTGGCGGATTTCCTGTCCCGCCTCCTCGCTTGCCCAGCCAATGTGGGGAGTCAGGATGCAGTTCTCGAGTCCGAACAGAGGCATGTCCTGCGGAGGCGGCTCCACATTGAAGACATCGATGGCCGCGCCGGCGATGCGGTTCTCGCGCAACGCGTCGGCCAAGGCATCCGTGTTCACCATGGGGCCGCGGGAAGTGTTCACGATATAGGCGGTGGGCTTCATCCAACCCAGCGCCTCCGCATCCACCAAATGCTCTGTCTCCCCGCCCAGAGGAGTGTGCACGGTGATGAAGTCGGATTCGCTGAACAGCGTCTTCTTGTCGACGAATGTCAGTCCCTGCGCCTCGAGCCCCGCGCGGCGTTTGTCGGAGAGATAGGGATCGCAAGCCAGAAATTTGAAGCCGAATTCGCGCAGTTTCCGGTAGACGCGGCTGCCGATGCGGCCCACGCCCACGATGCCGAGCGTCTTGCCGTCCAGACGGAAGATGGGGAAAAGACCGGAGAAGTCCCACTGTCCGCTGGCACTGGATTCGTCGAGCGTTCTGCGGCTCCGCACCACTTTGCGGGCGCAGGCGAAGATGAGCGCGATGGCGTGCTCGGCCACATCCTCCTTGCAGTAGTCAGGCTGATAGGCAAACTGCACGCCGTGTTTCGTGCAGGCGTCCACATCCACATTGTCGTAGCCGATGCCATGGCGGATCAGCAACTTGCATTTGGGCAGTTTGGAGAGCAGAGATTCAGTGAACTTCACCATGTTCACCACGATCACGTCCGCGTCTTTGCAGGCCTCGACAACTTCCTCCTCAGGGCAGAATTTCAGCTGCAATGCTCGAAAACCAATACCGGCCTCGGCTAGGATTCCGGCTTCCCAATCGAGATTGTCCTCGATGTAGTCTGTGACAATGACGTTCATGATATGCCCTTTTCTCGTTCGGAGGATACGGATGATCTGCGGGATGTGAGGGGACACTCACATTTTAGATTTCAGAGTGTTGATTTCAAATTGTTCCAAGAAGCTGACCGATAGTCTACACGAGGGAGATCTCAGTTTCGAGCCCTTTCTGCTCGGCGGACACATAGGCGGCATAGGTTGTGGCCGTCGTGTCCAAGGCCAAGTCGATGCCGGACTGCGGCTCGACACCCGCTGCTGCTGCGGCCATGAAGTCCTGTAACTCCGGCTGGTATCCCATGGTGAAGTTCTCGTCGGGGGCGGCGGCCGACCACCCCTCCTGCGTACTGCACTTCTCCACCAGGTACACGTCCTTGTACTGGTCGCCTCGGGGGTTGTAGGTGTCGGCAATATGCACGGGACTCAGTCGACAGTAGGTGCGGTGGTTGTTGGCGAACACCTCGATGTAGTCATGGATGCCGCCCAGAACAATCTCGCCAGTCATGATATCCGCCACCGTGCCATCCTCGAACACCACATGCATCACGCCATAGTCCTCGATGTCGTGATAGTCGGTGCGAAGGAACCCCTTGTCCTCGTAGCCAGGCAGACGTGTGAGCTGGTGAACGCGCGCACTGACGGTTTTCGGACGGATGGGAACCCCGTTCCGCGCCAGGCCCTCCACCCGCTTCAAATAGAGGATTCCCCCGAGAGGATGCACACCCTTGCCGATGAGCGAACCACCGCCCGCGTACCGCCAGATGCCATACATGTCCGACGCGGAGCCGTTGTGGCTCTCCTCGCCTGTCATGCGGAGAATCTGCGCTCCCGTCTTCTCGACGATCTCGCGCTCCTTCTGCACGCTCGGAGCGTACACGAAGTTCTCGCCGTAGCCAAAGAAAACCCCATTCGACTTCACCGCGTCGCGGATACGCCCGAGCCGGGCTAGCACTTCCTCCAGCATGACCAGCTTGGATGCTTGGTCGCCACGCCAGGATTTCTCCGCACCCGGAGGTCCGAAGTATCCAGTCAGCGGCTTTTCACACAAGATGCCCACACTGGCCTCGGCCGCCGCGATGATCCCCGCCTCGTGCACATAGGGAGGGGAGCAGATATCGAGCACGTCGATGTGCGGCAGCATGGCCTCGGCACTCTCGAAGACCGGAATGCCGTGCTCTGCCCCAAATGACTCACGACTCTCAGCCCGTCGCGAGGTTACCCCCGCAAGCTCCACCGTGACGCCGTAGACGCGACGCAGGCACTCCACATGGTATCGACCGGCAAAACCCGTCCCCACCAGTCCCACGCGGATCGTCTTCATGCGTCCCCCTTCGGAATCTTTCCGCCGCCACTGTCCTTGCGGCAAGTAGGTGCGCTGGGCACCAGTGCACCCTCTTCGAAATCTGTCCGCCGCCACTGTCCGTGGAGAAAGTAGGTGCGCCGGGCCCCAGTGCACCTTCCTTGAAATCTTTCCGCCGCCACTGTCCTTG
>JAGLDW010000707.1 GCA_023145395.1 Lentisphaeria bacterium
ACACGCACGAAATCTGCTTGGCGAGGAGATCAACTACTACCGGAGCGCGGAGGAAATGTGCCAAGCCGAAGATCTCCAGATCGGCGTGGTGGCCTCCTGGGATCCAGCGCACCGGGAGCACGCCGTGACGCTGCTCGGACATAATCTCCATGTCTACCTTGAAAAACCCATGGCCCAGACCATCGCCGACTGCGACGAGATCCTCGCGGCCTGGGCGGCATCCACAGGCACGCTCATGGTGGGGCTCGAGCTGCGCTACTGCACGCTCTGCCAGGAGATACGTCGACTTCTCGACGCGGACGAGATTGGGCAAGTCAAGATGGCCATGGCCTCGGACAATGTCTCGGTGGGAGGCGCGTACTACTACCACAACAACCGACGCCGCACGGATTTCATCAAGAGTCTCATGCTCGAAAAGGGCACTCACACACTCGATCTCATGAACTGGTTCATCGGCTCGGAACCTGTACGCGCCTATGGCGAAGGGGGACTCGATGTCTTCGGCGGCAACGAATCCAATGACAAACGCTGCAGAGACTGCGAGCAGAAGGACGATTGTCCGCACTTTCTCGACACCGAGCGCTTCGTCTACGACTACGGCGCGAAGGCCAAGCACGCCATGGACGGCTGCGTCTACGCCAAGGAAGTCGATGTGGACGACAACTGCGTGATCACCGTGCGCTACGCCAACGGCGCGAAAATGACCTACACGGAGTGCCATTTCACCCCCGACTACAACCGCCATTTCACGCTTGTCGGCGACAAGGGGAGGCTCTATGGCTTCTACAACAACGAGCAGGATTTTCTGATCCAGGTGCACAAACGATTCGAGAAGGAGGCGGTCGAATACCATCCCCCGAAGGCGCCGGGAGGCCACGGCGGCGGAGACCCACGCATCCTCGAGGACTTCCTTGGCTACGCCGAACGCAACGAGCACGCCTGTCCCGGCGCCGTGGACGCACGCAACAGCGCAGCCATCGCCATCGCCGCCGCGGAAGCCTGTGAAAGCGGCATGCCCGTCATGATCCCTCCAAGCTCCGCTGGAAGGGATGCATGATCTGGAGTAGGGGG
>JAGLDW010000708.1 GCA_023145395.1 Lentisphaeria bacterium
AGCTTGGCGCGGATGTAGCAGGCGCAATTGTGGGGGGGAATGTACAGGAGGCCATTGGCGGGCATGACCCCGTAGAAGCAGCTCCCGCGCATCCAATGGTTGGATGCCACCTCGCCAGTTTCGGTATCGAGAAACTCGATCCCGGCTCGTGCCGCGATCACTCTGTTGTCAACGACCTTCATCTGATGGCAGCGGTGATGTTGGAAGCGGAAGCCGTACTTGCCACTCACGTTCTTCTTGATGACTCCGGTCAGCGGATCGTATGCGTTGACGTCGATATTGTCGTCCACGGGACGCCACAGGTTCATCTTCACGTCCGGTCCCCAGAGAGACCCCCCGAAACCGAAGAGATCGACGGGAACCGAGTAGTTGGACGGCGCGTAGGCCGCTCGCCAAAGCTCCCGGCCATTGTCCGCCGAGACAACATTGAGCTGACAGCCCCCCGCGAATGCGACCACACCGCCGTAGATGATCAGAGTCGGGGCGAACTGTGGCGCCAGGACGATCGTCGATTTCTCCGCTCCCGGCCTGTCTGCATTCGCCTTGCTTCTGATGACGACAGTCTGTCCCGTGGGAGGGGATGTCCAGCGCGGTGCTCCGGTTCTGAGGTCAAGGCTCTCAATGACCTTGCCGTCGTGGTAGACAACCTGTTTCCCGTCGGCCGCCAAAGTTAGCGGCAGAATCCTGCTGGCGGCATGCTTCCAGAGGAGTTTCCCGGTGTCAGGATCAAAGGCCACGAGGCTCAACTTCTGTGCACGGCCACGTCGTGTGTCGGCGGAGTGTTGGGATTCACCAACGCCACGAGAACTCCGTTGGACAGGATGAACTCCTCGGTCCGCTCGGTCTGCTCCAGAGCGCGGATCTGCTCTCCTGTTGCCGCATTGAGCACACTGACTGGCGCAAATTCCCCCAGTGTGGCGTAGACCTTGTCGCCCGCTGCGACCAGTCGGCGGTGCACTTGGGCGGGGCCGACCTTCTTGCCGCCGCGCGCTCCACCCCAGTTGGGAAGCACGTGCCGCCAGAGCTGAATGCCGTTGTAGGCGTCGCGCGCGATCAATGACCAGGTTCGAGTCCTGGAGGAGAAGTGCGAGTCGTCGAGAATGAAGAAGATACGCCCTTGAGTCGAGACCAAGCTGCTGGTCTTGGTTCCCCGGTTCCATCGCGGTGTCGCCTCCCACTGCAGAAACTGCGGTCGCCCGACTCGCTTGTCCTTGCTGACGGCGTTGCCCGTGGCGTCGTACCGCGAATGAGACCACTCGTCAATGTCCGTAGGCCACGCCTTCCGGTGCGGTTTCAGGCTGCCATCGCGCTGAATCCAGGCTGTCCCAAGGGGCGTCAGAACGCGATCAATCTCTTTTTGTTCCAGCCCGACCTTCTTGTCCAGCACTAGGAGCAGGTTCACCATACCGTCGGCGTAGGGAAGAAGGGATTCTTGCCACAGCATCGCGGACACTCGGCCGTACGCCCCCCCGTCGCGAATCTGCTTGCGCACTTTTCCGAGTGTGTCACGGTTCCGGACGAGACCATGCACCAACACGTTGGGCGGCTCGGCCAGGGACAGCGCCAGCGTTGCGTCCCGAAGTCCGACCTGCACGATCAAGCCGCCATGGAACCCGCTGTCGGCGAGAAGTCGTTTGGCGTTGACAGCAGTCGCTTGCTGCGGATCGGGCGCCTGCCCCCAGCTTGGGCAGAAAGCCAGGCAGACTGCAATCGACATCAGCACGACCCACACACTGCCGGAATGCCGTTGGCTATCTGACAAAAGGTGGAATCGACGCGAAAATAGAACTTGCATCATGTCTGGAATCCTCATGCTCGCATTTCGTTGGACTGCAATCAGACCATTGTTGTTGCAGCACGCAACTTCAAGTTTCTCCACCCCGGGTGGGGCGCATGTCAGTTCCGTGGATGCTATCTGGAATGCGCGCCGCGCGGAGGGCCAGGCACCCTTGTTCGGACTTGACCTCTTTCGTCAGGCGGTACCACCTCCAGGAGTTCGACGGGAGGTCGGATGAATGTCTTCAGGAAACGAAGACGTTCCCTGACGATTTGTGATGGCGGCGCAGGCGCCACCGTAGGAAAGCGCAGGCAGGCCTGCGCA
>JAGLDW010000709.1 GCA_023145395.1 Lentisphaeria bacterium
ACTGGCCCAGCACGCTGCAGGATGCTGGCTACAAAACTGGCTACTTCGGCAAGTGGCATGTGGAGCAGACCAACCAACTCGAGAATTTTGGCTGGGACGAGTACGATCGGGCGGGGAGTCTGCGGATGGACCGAGTCCCCGGCACCGATGTCACTGTGCCCAAGACGGGATACAGGGACTACTTGCTTAGCGCGACGGGGGACGACTCCGAAGGCGCACCCGTGCACCCGGCCTTCACCAATGGCATCGATTTCATCCGTCGCCATGCGGGTGGAGATGCGCCATTCTGCTGCTTCGTCTCCACCACCGAGCCTCATGACCCGTACGTGCCTCCCAAGCGCTTTCTTGATCTCTACGACCAGGAGAGCGTCCCTCTGAGCACCACATTGCATGAAGAGTCGGCGAGCAATCCGGAGGTGGTGAAACGCATGCGCTCGGTGTGGAGCGGAATGGACGACGGGGACTGGCGCAAAATGAGCGCGGCGTACTGGGCGGTGATTTCCTTCATCGATCACGAGATCGGGCGCATCGTCCAGGTTCTGAAGGACGTCGGTGTGTACGACGACACGATCATTGTCTTCACCTCCGACCACGGCGACATGCTGGGGGGGCACGGCCTGGTGGCCAAGGGGATCGGTACAGCCTACGAGGAGGTCTACAACATTCCGCTCATCGTGCGCGTTCCCGGCCTGGCGGGCGGGGTGGAGGACGATGCCACGCACACCAGCCTGGTCGATGTTGGCGCCACGCTTCTGGATCTGCTGGGCTTGGAGCCCTTGTCCGACGCCCATGGCAAGAGCCTGCGGTCCGTGCTTGAAGGCGTGGCCGATGCGGATGACTGGCGTGACGCCTACGCCGAGTTCTTTGGCCAGCGGTTTGTCTACACCCAGCGCATAACCTGGCACGACGACTGGAAGTATGTGTTCTCGCCCGGTGGCGTGGACGAGCTATACAACTTGGCGGAGGACCCCTGCGAACAGATGAATCTGGCTGATTCCTCCGAACACCGGGGGCAGTTGGAGGCGATGTGCACCCGCATGTGGCGGCGGATGCGCGAGATCGGCGACGAGTCGCTTTTCAACACCCACTACGCCACCCTGCGCACCGCCCCCGTGGGACCCGGTGTGCTCGATGACGAGTAACGCCCGACAGCTCGCGTTCCAGGGGACGGGACAGGGGACAGCTCGCGAGTACGCTCGCGCTCCCACAGACCCACAGACCCGTGTTTTCCAGTGGAGCGCAACTATATTTTGGACAAGGTGTCCGGATATGTGGTCGCTCAGCAATGAACGGCTAGAAAACTGCACAGGAGTGCGCTCATGGCTGCAAAGAGAAATGCTGACTGTCCCTGTCCGAGCAAGGGTTGCTCGAATCATGGCTACTGCGAGAAATGTCGCGAGAATCATCACTCGCAGGGCGGCAAGACCTACTGCGAACGTCTCAAGGAGGAAGAGAAGGAGTGATCGGTGATCACGGTCATCCTACAGAATGACGGAGTGGTGGAGCATTGGAGTCATGGAGTGTTGCTCTTGAGCTCGAACTGCGTTGTGCCACAGCGTCCATGAACAATCCGGGCTTGGAAAAGAAATGCCAGTGAGACCAGACATCTCCGAGCGTGTGACTGCCGCCGCACGCGCCGCCGCGCTACAGGGCGTGCCGCGCCTGCTGGTTGGTTTTAGCGGCGGGGCGGACAGCACCGCGTTGCTTGTTCTTCTGCACGAAGTCCACCCGTGCGTCACTGCCGTCCATCTCCACCATGGTCTGCGCGGGCAGGAGGCGGATGCGGACGCGCAGTGGTGCGAGCGTTTTTGCCGAGAGAGGGAATGGTCATACGAGCAGCATGCGCTCGATGTTCCGCAGAATCGCCGTGCCGGAGAGAGTCTCGAGCAGGCTGCCCGCCGGTGTCGCCTGGAGTTCTGGGCTGCACACTGCGAGCAGGACGATTGTGTCGCCTTGGCCCACCACGCGGATGATTGTCTGGAGAATCTCTTTCTTCGCCTGGCGCGAGGCAGCAATTGCTCGGGTCTGACAGGTTTGCGTTCGGACCGAGTGGTCTGCGGTGTTCGCTTTTTGCGACCGCTTCTCGAGATTTCCCGTGCTGAGATCGAGCAGTTTCTGCGCAGTCGTGGCATCTCCGATTGGCGTGTGGACTCGAGCAATGCGGACCACGCCATGCTGCGCAATGCGGTGCGGCATCGGTTGCTACCTCTTTGGCGCGAGCTGTTCGGGGGGGATGCCGCCCTTGGCCATGCGCTGCATGCTCTGCGCGACGACGCGGAATGCCTGGAGGCGTTGGCGGACTCCGCAGCGGCAGGGGAGGGGACGCTTCAAGACTGGCGAGCGCTGCCCCCCGCGTTACTGCCGCGGGTGTTGCGCGCTTGGCTGTCGAGGGAGGCCGGCCGCGAGGTGGTTCCCGATCATCAGGCCGTGGCGCGTCTGCGAGATGCCTTGGCCAGCCTCCAGTCCGGGCGGATCCTCGTTCCCATCTCCGATTTCGGTATGATTGCGGTCGATGACAGTGGGGTGCGGAACGCGTCGGCCGCGTCTCTCCCCCCGTGGGAGGTCGAATGGCATTGGCGGGACGATGCAGAACTGCGGCTCCCGCACGGAAATGGCACGCTCCACGCCCGGGTCTGCGACGAGGAGGATCCCGCACAGCGCGGGAATGCCTGGGTCGAGTTCTTTGACGTGGACGCCGTGCCAGAGGCGCTTCTTGTCCGCTCCCGCCGTCAGGGAGACGTCATCCGTCCGTTTGGCGCGGATTTCACCCGGAAGCTGCAGGACGTGTTCGTGGATGCTAAGGTGCCGAGGGATCGTCGGGACATGATTCCCATCGTGTGTGCGGACTCCGCAATCGTCTGGGCCGCCGGCGTCCGCAGAGCCGAGTTCGCTCGCATGGGCAAGGGACGAAAGACACTCCGTCTCGAGTTCTCCCGCGAAGAGCGCTGACCCGCCATGCCCTTTTTCCTGGTATTCGTGTTCATTGGTGTCCATTCGTGGTTCTCTTTCTGTCCCTCACTGCTGGCGGAACTGGCGGGGCGAGAGGCCTGTGTAGGCGCGAAAGGTGCGGGAGAAATGGAGTGGGTCCCGGTATCCCACCGCGTAGGCCACCTGGCTCACGTTCTGCGAGGTTCTGCGGAGCAGGTCTCGGGCGTGATCCATGCGGAGGCGGTGGAGATACTTCATTGGACTGATCTCCAACTGATTCCGGAAAAGGCGGCAGAGATGGGGTGCGGATAGTCCGGCTGCGGCGGCTACATGTGCAAGGGTCACGTCAGCGGACCGGAACCTCTCGTGGAGATAGGCGACGGCCGCCTCGCAGCCGTGGGTCAGCGGGGGTGCGAGACCTGCTCCACCGGCGATGCTTTCCCGCACTTCCGCCAGAAATAGCAACACTTCGCACTTGAGCCGGAGCTCGTGCAGACCCGTTCGCGCCCGGTACTGGCGCTCGACGGCCTCGTAGCGCTGCACAATGCGGCGGTGGTTGTCCAGTTGTACCGTCGCGAGCAGCGGTTTGGTTGCCAGAGAGGGGAAGGGCGCCGACAGCGCCGTGTCCAGCGAGAGGCACCAGTAGCTCCATCTTCCCTGTGGACGTCCACTGTTGCCAAAGTGCGCGTTGAGCACGGATAGGCAGCCTGGACGAGAGACCGCTTCCGCCTCGCCCACCCGCAGCTCCGCCTCGTCTCCAGCACTGTGGTAGCCAAACTCGAGATAGGGGCGACAATCCGTCTGAACGGGGATGTGGTCCTCGCTCGCGAAGGTGACTGGCACTGTTCCCTGTTCGCCGATCCAGACAATGGTTTGATCGATGATGGTGCAAAGAAACTCCATGTAAATGCTCCTGCGTTCCATGTCCAAAAGGTTTTTGTATACTGCTTGAAACTAGTATATTGGAACCGTTTGGCAAGGTATGGACACGATTATCATCGTGGCAAGATTCTCTTGGTGTTAGGCGTTCGAGTCGTATCAGAGAAAGGGACCTGAAGATGATGGATGAAAAGCGGATTGCAGAGGCCTTGAAGCGCGAGAAGCCGGTGCCGACCTGGAAGGCGGAGCCGTTGCTTGGCAGCACCTACGGCGAGGAGGAGGTGGAGGCTGCGGTCGGCGCCATTCGCGAAGCGATGAACATTCACGAGGGCTTTGGTTTCACCGCCTCCCCCATTCCGGAGTTCGAGCAGGCGTTTGCGGACTATGTCGGGACGAAGCATGCAATCACCATCAACAGCGCGGGCCCTGGGCTCGACATGGCGATGCGCTACCTGAAACTGCAGCCGGGCGACGAGGTGATCGTGCCCGCCGCCAACTACCAGGCTTCGCCGCTGGCGATTCTAGGCGCTGGTGGGAAGATCGTCTGGGGGGATATCGATCCGCGCACATTCCAGTTGGACCCGGCCGATGTCGAGCGGAAGATCACCTCTCGCACGCGGGCGATCTTTCCCGTGCACATGAACGGCATGTCCGC
>JAGLDW010000071.1 GCA_023145395.1 Lentisphaeria bacterium
TTGTGAGAGGCGGACGACGAATCACGTCGATCTGTTTCAGCCCGGACAATCGACTCCTGGCCATGGCGAGCGAGGAGGGACACATCGACCTTTGGAGTGTGAAGACTAAACGCATCAAGCGGACATTGACCGGGCACAAGGGACGGGTCAATGCTGTGTGTTTCAGCCCGGACGGCAAGTGGCTTGCCTCCGGTTCGGCCGATCAGGACGTTATCCTGTGGCAGCTTGCGGACGGCCAGGTAGCAGACACGCTCAGTGGCCATGAGAAGCCCGTTACGAGTGTTGTCTTCAACCCAGAAGGCGCCCTGATTGCCTCCGGATCGAGCGACGGCACCATCATGACATGGGATATGGCCGATCGGACATTGGCACGCACTCTCGAGGGACACGACGGTCCGGTGAACGCCATCGTCTTCGATCCGAATGGAGGCGTCCTGGCCTCCGGTGGAGCTGACAAGAAGATCTTCTTCTGGAACGTGGGGAGCGGGGATATTTTGCACATGCTCGAGGGGCACCGGTCGGACATTTCCGGCATCGCGTACAGCCCGGACGGTGTGTCACTGGTCACGGTTGCATCCCGTGAGATGCTGCTTTGGGATGCTGGCGACGATGTTCCGGTCAAAGAGTTCCTGCGGCTTTGGTCACGCGTGCGGTCGGTGGCCTTCAGCGGCGATGGGCGCCATGTCGCGGTGGGAGGAGACAGCGGCGGAGTGAAGGTATGGGACCTGTCGACCGGCACCCTCGATGTAAAACTCAGTGACAAGAGTGGGGGTGCTCGGGTGCTTGCCTTCAGTCCCGACGGCCTGAGTCTGGCCCACGCCGCCGCCGACAAGACGATTCATATCCGCGCGGCGACAGAGGGGGGGATGAGCGGCATTCTGGAGGGACACAAGGGGAGCCCATGGGCGCTGGCGTTCAGCCCGGACGAGCGTTGGCTGGCTTCGGCAGCCAGTGACGGCAATGTCATCATCTGGGATCTTGAGACGGGAACATCAGCACATGTTTTCCAGGCGCATAAGCGTACGGCATGGGCGTTGGCCTTCAACGCGGACAGCACTATCCTGGCCACGGGCGGCTCAGACCAGACCATCCATCTGTGGCGCGTGTCGGATTGGACCGAATTGAAGCAACTACAGGCGTCCGTTGAGCACGGCGCGCTGGTTTTTAGCCCCGATGGCCGCCGGTTGGCCTCGAGCTCCGCCAAATGCACAGTGACGATCTGGGATTGCGCCACTTGGCAACCGGTCCGCAAACTGAGCGGGCATCAGTCTTTCGTGGGCGGGTTGGCGTTCAGTCCTGACGGCACGACGCTCGCGTCCGGCTCCGCAGACAACAGCGTCGTCATCTGGGACCTGGCGACCGGTGTGCGGAAGCACGACCTACGGGGCAATTGTGGCCCCGTCAATGCCGTTGAGTTTGGCCCTTCAGGACAACGATTGGTCGCTGGATCATGGGATGGCACCGTAACTCTGTGGGACACGGAACAGGGGAAAGTGCTGGCCAGATTCTACGGTATGGAAGGTCATGAGTGGCTTGTCACCACGCCCGATGGCTACTATGACGGTTCGCCTGACGGCAAAGCCATGGCGGCTTGGCGCGTCAAGGGAGTGGTCCACACCGACCCGGAACTGCGGAAGACTTACCACCGTCCTGATCTCGTCCAGGAAGCTATCATCCCCCCTGGACAGACCGATCATCCTGAGCCCTGAATCTCCTTGTATATGACTAGTGCCTGCATGGAAACTCAGGTTTTCCGCGCGCTCACAGGAACAAAGTGATTCTGTCGTCCGTCTCTTGACGTCCATATTGCAAAGTATATGCTGGCAGTATGAAAACAGCAAAACTTTTCAAGAATGGGCAGAGCCAAGCGGTCAGGCTCCCGAAGGAATTCCGATTCGAAGGGACATCCGTGTTCATCCACCATGTCGGCAGCTATGTCGTGCTTGTGCCAGAGCAGGATCCGTGGTGATCGATGTTTGAGGCAACCGAGCAGTTCTCTGCCGATTTTATGGTTGAACGTGATCAGGGGTCGCAGGCAGAGCGGGAAAGTCTGGATTGATGCTCTACTTGCTTGACACGAACACCTGCATCTACATCATCAACACAAGAGAGTTCATTCGAGTTCAGGACTTGCGGATTGAGGACTGGATCGAACAGCCCCATTGACTGCGCCAATCCTAAACCTGGCCACCTGAGTCGGCGTTGCGGTTCATTACCGGAGAAAAACACATGCATGATGCTAGACGATTCTTCTCGTTTCTGCTTGGCGCGAGCCTGGCGCTCGCGACGGCCCGCGCCGCGGACATTAGCAACGGCAGCTTTGTCGTCCGGGACGGGAAAACACTGGAGGTGACGCATGGTGGGCGTAGTCTGATCTCTGGAGACGAGATCAACTATCTCCCGGATTTTGGTCAGGCAACGACACACGGAGAACGCATTGGCGACACCTCGGTTCTCAACGTGATCCAGAACACAGGGGACACGGCCCAGTTCCGCAAAGAGGTTGCATTGCACGCGGACGGTCGCCTGGAGCTAACGGTCAAGATGCGCCTCTTCCCCCACAAGAACACGGAGGACAAGCGCACGATCATCTACTCGTTCCGAGTGCCTATGAGCCTTCTGGGCGGTTCCACCTTCACCGCTCGAGTTGATCGTTCCTACCGGACCAAGATGGTGACAGGGACACTGTCGGCCGATCGGAAGGACGGCAGTCTGACAGCAAAGAAATGCCGCTTCATCGCCTTTGAGAAAGACGGTCTTCAGCTCGTGTTCGACTGCAATCCGTATGGTGTCATGTCTCTGCAGGACTACTGCATGTACGGCGATCCGGTGGGTAGCTGGAACGTTGTCAAGGAAGGCGATTCGGTCGTATTCTCGTTTGGCCAGACGGCGCGGCAATACGGAGGCATCTTCACGTCGAAGATCATCATCTACCAAGGCCCGTTCGACTACGAAAAGAAACACCCCTACAGCACGTGGAGCTACAACGGCCCCACGCCGGCCCAGGCCCAGTTCACCTTCGGGACAAGTGCGGATACGAAGGGTTTTGAGAAAGCCGATCTCCGAGCTTATACACCAGAGCAAGGCTGGGGCTGGAGTGACCCGACAGGCCTCCAAGTGGTCGGGACCGAGTCCGCCTGTGTGCTCGACAACTGCGTTGCGGGGTCCGCAGGAAAGGCGGCAGCCTTCGAACTCGACGTGGTTCCCGGCGTCTACGTGCTGGCCCTGCGCCTAGGGCACAGCCGACAACCCCTGGCACCCTTCGACATCTCTGTGAACGGTGAACAACGGACGCGGACAGATACTCTGCAGACAGGCCAGACGCAGGAGATTCTGATTGCGCACCGGGTCCGCGAGCCAGGGCGAAAACTATCCATCGGCTTCTCTGGCGCCTGGAGCCTGCGCAGTCTTGTCATCCAGCCAGTCATCTACGCCAATCAGGATTTTGCCCTCGATCGCAGTCTCTGGGTGGCGACTGGTCGGTTCGAGCCCGAACTCAAACTCTCCTGGTGGGATCAGCCGCAACCAGAAACAGGTGCCCCGGCGCCGCCTCTCCAGGCCTTTACGGTCGCCCGTTCGAGTCGCCCGGTTCTCAGAGGAAAAGACACGCCGGCCGCAGAACGTCTGCTTCCCACCCAGAGTCGCTCGGAAGTGCTTCTGCCTCCCGACAGCGATGCGCTCGCCTGGCGCTACGACATGAAAATGGGAGATCTCACCGGGGGCTGCGGATGCCTGATGTACGAGCTGTACACGCCCGAACTCATCGAACGCCGCGTAACCGAACTGGCCACCGCCGGTGTGAACACGATCACCATCAGCGGCTTGCACATGCATCATTGCTTCCTGGACCGCTGGCCCATCGTGACCGAGTACGTTCGAAAGGTGACCGAGATCGCCCACCGGCATGGCGTGAAGGTCATCTTCCACCACGATATTCCCGTCGTCCTCTACAATGGAACGGGCCTGCAGCACATGCTCTCGCACCTTGACTGGCTGGCTAGGGACATCGACCACGGACGACCCACTCTGCGAAGCTACTGCATCATGAATCCCGACTTTCGGGCCGCCTACTTCGGGCGCATCACCCAACTGGCCCGAGACACGGGGATCGACGGTGGGATGCTCGACGAAGGGTGCTTCCCTGGCAAGGATTTCTGTGGCTGCGAGCATTGCCGCCGGGCGTTCACCGCCCAAACGGGCTTGGTCCTGCCGCGCGACAACACCTCGCCGGTCTTCCAAAATCGCGACCATCCGGTCTGGATCGCCTGGCTCAACTGGCGCAAACGCGCGGTCGGCGACTTCTGGATCGCCCTGCGCAAGGCGATCAACTCCGTCAATCCGGATTTCTGCAATATGAAGTACACCACACACGGTGGCTTCTCGAGCAACTGGGCTGGACGCGAGTTTGGCAGCGACCTCATCCAGGCCGGACGCGGGTGCGATTTTCTGGGGACGGAGATCATGGCCCGCAACGTCTACGATTCGCGCCGCGCCGTCTATGCCTTCCGCAGGATGAAATCGGCATTGGGCGATCTGTATGGGTTGCCCATCTGGGGGCTGGTCTATCATCTGGACGATCCCACATTCGCCTACTTTGGCTGGGCCATGAACCATATGAATCGCCAGACAAGCTGGATGTCCATGATCGAGGGGGAGAACATGGGGCGTTTTCTCGACTGGCCGGGACGCATGCAGTGCCGGACCGCCACGTCCGTCGCCGATGTCGCGATTCTCTTCTCCGCCCAGTCCCGCGACTTCACCCGGATGTTCTCTCCCTCGGCTGACGTCCTCGGCGTGTCCCAATGCCTCGCCGACGCGCATATTCAGCACGATTTCATCTTGGACGAGGACGCTCTCGACAAGGGACGTCTGCATCAGTACAAACTACTCATCCTGGCCTCGACCGGATGCCTCAGCCAACGTCAAGCGCAGACGATCCGCGCCTATGTGCGGGAGGGCGGTGCGCTGCTTGCCACGACCAATGCGGGGCTGCTCAATGAGCAGGGGTTCATGCAGGAGAACTTCCAACTGGCCGACGTCATGGGCGTGGACTACGTGAAGGCTTCGGCAATTCGCGGTCCGCACACGGTGCGATTCCGCTCCGACGACTCGACTCTCGTCTACCCGCAGGCCACGCTGAGAGTGAAGCACCGCGAAGGAGCCGATGTGCTGGCGGACATTCTCAGCAAGAAGGGCGCGCCCGTCCGTCCCGTGCTTATTCGGAATCGATATGGGAAGGGACAGTGCGTCTATCTGCCGATTGCCTTTGGAGCAGTCAACTACGAAGTCGAGTGGAGAACAGGCCGGAAAATGACGTTCGAAAAGAATCGGGAGCTTGCGGATCTGCTGGTCCGCCTGGTCCGGGAAACGGCAAGCGCACCCTTTGACATTCAACCGGTGGCCATCCCGGAGGACGTCATGATGAGTGTCTGCCGGGAGGATGCCGACGGGCAAAGCCAGCTGCTCATCCATCTGCTGAATGCCACCGGGACAGGAATCGCGAAGGGAGAGGCGATGCCGGGCCGCAAGGATTGGGCCAAGCATGGTCCGGCGTTCCCTCCGCTGTCGGCGGATCTCGTCATCGATGTACGCGCTGTTGGTGCTATCAGCGGCCGGATCACATCCCCCGACTACAGCGGTGCGCGTCCGGTCGGCATCGTGCCCGGCAAGGATGGCTTGGTCCGCGTCACCGTCAAGGCGGCGGATGTCTCAGCCTACGCACTCGTCCGGATTGATCTGCCAAAGTGAGCGTTTGCGGAGTCCGCAAAGGCACGGCCGCTGTGGACGTCGGCCCTCCAGGATCACACCGACAAAAGTCCGGAGCCACGCCGATTGACGTTGGGGCGCGATGCCGATTTGTCTGAAGTGACTGCTCGCCCGCCCGCCATCAAGACGGAGAACAGAAAGCCCACCGGGAACATCGCGACTGTTCATTTTGCCTTCTTCGCGAGCAGCGTCAGAGCTTGGAGGACTTCGATTCTCACAGTGTCGGCGATCGTGCGGTCCTTGGTCTCGTCCCATCGGTAGTTGCTGCCTTGCTCGCCGCTCAGCACACGGTCACAGGCAGTCGCGAGAAGCGTTCTCGCCGCGGTCAGGTCGCCTTTGTCCACTCCCTGCGCGGCACGCTCCGCAACGCGCTTTCGCAGCATGGTCAGATACTCGTAGTCCTGCACGCCTTCGCGAATGGCCTCCATGTATTTGGCGGCGGTCACACTGGTCGCGTCGAGGTACATGGGGCAGTACGGACCGTTGCCCGCGCCCGGGTATTCGTTCCAGCTGGAGAGCATGCGCCGTTTTTCGTCTCGCCCGGCGTCGGCGAAGGCCCAGAAGCACGAGCCTTTGGCGCCGATCTTGAAGGCGTGCCATTCCTGCAGCAGGTAGAAGGAGAACGGATCGAATGAGCGTGCCGGTCCATCGGCATTGTAGAACCAAAGCTCGCGTCCCTGCCGTTGCTGCTCGAGGAAGAGATCGCGGTACCATTGATCCCGGGCCAGGAATGGATTGCGGTACGGGCAGAGAACATCGACGCTGGCGAACATCTCCAGGCAGTCCTTGTTTTCCTTCGGCTGTGGATCCTCCCAGGTGACCAACTCGGGTTCCGCAGCCTCAATGGCTCGTGCCCAGGCGGTGATGATGTCGTATGCCTTCTTGTCATGCGGCTCGTCGTAGATGAGAAGGCCAAGCTGGCTGGGCGCCAATCCCAGTGCGCGCATGTGGCCAGCCCAGAAATGCGCCCAGTTCCCAACCTTGGTGTTGAAATCGTCGGTCCCAATCTTCGAACCAGAGAATTGATCCCGCACTGACAGGAACACCATGTACATCTTCGCTTTGGGCCACAGTGCGACAAAGCTGTCGAAGTTGCTCGTGTCCGGGGGTGTCAGCAGGGCTCCCGCCTGGTCATACGTGCCGCTCGGCAGTGCCTTGGAAGAGGCCCACGGCGCATTGACATAGTGTTCCTTGAGGTGGGTGATCAAGGCGTCGCGATTGGCAGTCGTGAGACCATACATCTGCTCGTTGTTCGAATAGCTCCAACCTCCGACACAGAGCGTGGTCTCGTCAGGAAAACGCAGCGGATAGACCCGCAACTGCACGGGGACGGAGCCGGCTTGGGCGCCCTTGCCACGGATCTCGATCCGACCGGCGAACAAGCCTGCGGCAAGGCCGTGGGACCGGAATGCAAGCCAGACTTGGCGAGTCATGCCCGTGGGAACGGTGATTAGGTAGTCGTCTCCGACATGTTGCGCCTCGGGCAGAGCCGCCGCCACCGAGGTGAATCGGAGCGTGCCCACATGTTCGACTTGATGGACACGGACGCAGGCGGGGTTGGTGCCCCCAGGCAAACCAGTCAGGCGCAGACGCAGAGTCAGGTCCTG
>JAGLDW010000710.1 GCA_023145395.1 Lentisphaeria bacterium
GCGGCACGCTCCTGCGGTGGTGGGTACAAAGGCGGAAAAATCGGCAAGAGGGGGTTGATGAACATCTTCAGCTTCCATACCATGAAGAATATGACCACGCTGGGAGAGGGCGGCATGGTCACCACCGATGACGACAAGGTGGCGGAATTCTGCCGGTCCGTCCGCATGTACGGCGGCGGGGTGGAGGAGTGGGGAACGTCCAACGTGATGACGAAAGTGCAGGCGGCTGTCGGACTTGTGCAGCTCTCAAAACTCGACAGTTTCGTTGGCAAGCGTCATCACCTGGCCGAGGCGAGAGATGTGATGCTCGCGGGTATCCCCGAGGTCATTCTGCCCCTCGAACCCGAGGATTGCACCAACAGCTACTATCTGTATAGCTGCCAGGTCTGCGAGGAGTGGGCGGGCGAAAAGCGTGACAAGCTCATGGCTCTGCTGGCGGATGAGTTTGGCATCGGCTGCGTCGTGGCCAATGCGCCCGCGTACACCACACGCCGTCTCCTGGCGGATGCGACACCCGGGCAGACCGTGCCTGTGTCGGAGGCCGTGGCAACACGCATGTTCTGCGTCTCGCTGCATCCGGCGATGGACGATGCACTGAACGAGTACATCTGCGCGGCCGTGATCGAGTGCGTGCGTAGACTGCGGTAGACTCGGGACGAGATTAGAGAGAAAGAAAAACGCCTCCGTCGGCATTGTGCCGGCGGAGGCGTTTCACATTTGGGAAGTTTGGTCGTGATCAATGCGGATCGGCAGCCCATCCCCCTGTGCGGTGGCTGTTGTCGAGTTCGCTCCAGGCCGCGTTCTTGAATCCGCTGGCGTGTCCGTCCCCGAACAGGACGTTGCCAAACTTCTTGTGGTTTGGCGTGGTGATGCGGTCGGCCAGGATGCCTGTTTCCGAACCGCAATTCAGTTCGCTCATGCCTCCAATGAAGATGTAGTCCAGATGTGCATTGGTGAGGTCTTTCGTCTCGGAGGGAGCCGTCTTCGTGCTGGGGCAGACGAACATGCCCAGGCTGTGGACCTCCGCAGTGCTCACCACCAGGCTAAGCCCCGCTCCGTTGTCCAGTGGGGGGAAGTAGTCTTCGTTGTCGCCGGAGTAGATGCGCAGCGCGGTGCCGATGTTTTTCATGTTCGAGATGCATTTGATGCGCCGGGTTCTCTCTCTAGCCATGTTGAGCGCCGGGAGCAGCATCGCCGCCAATATCGCGATGATCGCGATCACGACTAGAAGCTCTATTAGGGTGAATCCCTGTTCTCTTTTCACTTTCTTTCTCCTTAGCAGGCGGGTCTGTCAGTAAACGAGGTCTTCATTTTGGTCTTTGCGTGTCACCTAGGCATACTATACCCAACTTCTTCCATGCTCCACAAGGAATTAGTGATGGATCTTGCGGAACAGTCTTCTTTTTTGCCGTGGGTGCTGACCGCGTTGCATTGCGGCGAGGGTAGTGGTAGAGTTTTCCACCGTCGCCGGGGCAGGCGATTCGCATGCACTAGTACTCGCCAATTCGCGCGCTGTTTGTTGCGATGTTTGGGACATAAGGACAAGCTCATGGAGAAGATGGGGTTTACGCTTGTAGCCGTCTCGGTCTTTCTGGCCGTGGCGTCCGCGTTGGTCATGCTGATCTCGGTGGCTCGTGTGCTCTCGAAAGCGGGGCAGCCGGGCTGGGCCGTGATTGTTCCTGTCTACAATGTCATCTGTCTTCTGAGAGTGGCGCGGATGCCCCTTTGGTGGCTTCTGCTGTTCCTGGTGCCAGTTGTCAGCATTGTCCCCTCGGTGTTGCTTCCCCTGGGCATTGCGCGGCGCTTCGGGCGTGGCGGCGGCTTTGCGATGGGACTGCTTTTCGTTCCTGTGGGCTTTTGGCCCCTACTCGCCTTTGGTGGCTACGTTTGTGATCTGGATCCAGTGGAGGACGCTGGCGCCGATGGGGTGGAAGAGGGTGGTGCGGCGACCGAGGAAGATGGGGATGCGTGACCTCTTCGCGAGCACCCGGACACTGTGTCGCTCCCCCTTGTTTTCAACTTGATTCCGTTTGTATCCGCGCTGTCGGGATGTATGTTTTTCGCTCTGTTGACGCGGGCGTAGCTCAATGGTAGAGCACCACCTTGCCAAGGTGGATGTTGACGGTTCGAGTCCGTTCGCCCGCTCCATTTCTCCGCTTCGACGCGGGCGTAGCTCAATGGTAGAGCACCACCTTGCCAAGGTGGATGTTGACGGTTCGAGTCCGTTCGCCCGCTCCAATATTTTCCGCTTCGACGCGGGCGTAGCTCAATGGTAGAGCACCACCTTGCCAAGGTGGATGTTGACGGTTCGAGTCCGTTCGCCCGCTCCACTCCCTCCTTAGTCTCTTGTCCCCCGA
>JAGLDW010000711.1 GCA_023145395.1 Lentisphaeria bacterium
CGAACCTTGTCCCCCGAGCCTTGTCTCGATCTTCAGCCAAAAACTGGTTTGAGAGCAGAGCAGGACAAGGTTTTGGGCCAGGGAGCAGGACAAGGTTTTGCGACAAGGTTCGGGGGACAAGAGATGGGCCAAGAGATGGGACGAGGTTGACCTTCTTGCGGTGGTGCCTACTGCGCTCTGTGGCGGGTGTGGCATGCGGCATCCAAAAATGCCCTCCAGCCATAGAAAGCCGCATGCGCCAGCCAGTGGAAAAGCGTGTCTGCCGCAGTACATTACGGACATGGATCCTGGGCTATTCTACAGCTGACAAAAGGCGCAATGAGAACGGATTGACCGCATATGACAGAACCGATATCCAACCGTTTTTTCGAGCAGGGCCGCGCATTTCTCCAGTGTCGCTACCCCATTCTCTGTGGCGCTATGACGTGGATCAGCGATGCGCGTCTTGTCGCGGCGATGAGTGAGGCCGGTGGTTTTGCCAGCCTGGCGGGCGGCAATGCCCCCCCCGAGATCTTCGAGGCGGAGATTGCCAAGACCCGCGAGTTGACCGACCGGCCGTTCGCCGTGAACTTGGTGAGTGTGGCGCCTGCATACCAGGATCAGATCGCGGTCCTGGAGAACTGTCATCCGGAGTACGTGATCTTCGCAGGAAGTTTCCCGTCCGACACCGATATCCGGCGCGTGAAGGCGACCGGCGCGAAGGTCTTGTGTTTCGCCTCCACCATCTCCATCGCGCGGCGCATGGTGAAGCGGGGTGCGGACGCTATCATCCTGGAGGGCATGGAAGCCGGCGGACACGTCGGGCACGTGAGTCTGATCGTTCTTCTCCAGCAGGTGCTTTTTCAGATGAGCGATGTGCCTGTTTTCGTCGCGGGTGGCGTCGCCGGCGGGCGCATGTGCGCGAATCTTTTTCTCATGGGTGCCGCAGGCGTCCAGCTGGGCACGCGCTTTGCCGTGTCCGAAGAGAGCTGCGCACATCCGGACTTCAAGAAGGCGTACGTGAAGGCGAAGGCGCGTGATGCGGTGTCGACGCCGCAGTTCGACCGTCGTCTTCCGGTCATCGCCGTGCGCATTCTTGCGAACGACAAACTGGCGCAGTTCGAGAAGCTGCAGCTGGAATTGGTGCAGCAACTCAACCGGGGCGAGGTCGATCACAAGGAGGCAGTCGGGCAGATCGAAAATTTCTGGATTGGCGGTCTCCGCAACGCGGTGATGGACGGGGACGTGGCCCACGGCTCCCTCATGGCCGGTCAGTCCGTCGGTCTGGTTGATCACGTGCAGTCCGTCTCCAGCATCGTGGAAGAGCTGGTGGAGGAGATCGAGGCCGAGTTTCAGCGGGTGAAAGCACAGCTGGTCTAGTACCATGAACGGCACACACTACACACGTCGGGGCGTAGTCCTCATCGTCGCCGGGCCTTCGGGCGCCGGCAAGACGACCGTGTACCGCAAGCTCATGGAGCGCGTCGCCGATCTCGCCTTCAGCGTCTCCTGCACGACGCGGAGTCCGCGGGATGGCGAGACCGACGGCGCAGACTATCACTTTCTGACCTGCGACCAGTTCCAGAGCCGAGTGGCCAACGGGCTCTTTTTGGAGCACGCCGAAGTGCACGGCAATTTCTACGGCACGCTGCTGGAGGAGGTGCAGAGCGCTGTGGCTGCGGGGAGGGATGTGCTTCTCGACATCGACGTGCAGGGGGGGCGGCAAGTGCGCGAACGCATCGCTGGCACGTCGCTGGAACGCTGCGTCACCTTCGTATTCATCGGCCCTCCTTCCATTTCCGTTCTCGAACAACGTCTGCGGGGGCGGGGCACCGACTCCGAGGATGTGATCCAGAGGCGCTTGCGCAATGCCGTGGGCGAGCTTGATGCCTGGGCGGAATACGACATGCTCGTGATCAATGACGACCTTGAGACGGCTGTCGATGAGCTTCACGCGATTCTAGTGGCCGCACGCTGCGCCACATCACAAGTGCAAGGGGAGGTCTGGACCCATGGAACCGAGTAGTTTGGCATCGGATTCGGGCGCACGGCCTGTTGTGGCGCTGGGCATCACCGGCTCGATTGCCGCCTACAAGGCGGCGGACCTGACAAGCAAGCTTGCCCAGGCAGATGTGGATGTGCACGTGCTGATGACAGCCAGCGCCATGAAACTGGTGCAGCCCCGCACATTTCTGACGCTTTCCCGCAATCCCGTCATCACGGATCTGTGGGAAGTGTCCGCTTGGCGACCCGGACATATCGCCCTGGCCGAAAGGGCGTCCGTTCTGATCATCGCCCCCGCCACGGCGAATATTCTGGGAAAGATGGCGAACGGACTCGCGGACGACGCGCTTTCCACCTACTGCCTGTCCCATTCCGGCGCCGTCGTCGTCGCGCCGGCCATGAATCCGCGCATGTGGAATCATCCCGCTGTGCAGGCCAATGTGGAGACGTTGCTTGCGCGGGGAGTGCGCTTTGTCGGTCCGGACTCGGGGCGTGTGGCCTGCGGTGCGGACGGCGCGGGGCGCATGGCGCCAGTGGACGATATCCTGGCGGTCGTCAACGAGATTCTGGGCTTAGGGCATGTTAAATAATTACGA
>JAGLDW010000712.1 GCA_023145395.1 Lentisphaeria bacterium
TCGCAGCACGCGGCTCAGCGGGAGCCCTTCGCCCTCCATGGGACAACGGGTTTGCGGGGCATGCTCACGGTCCGGGACGTCCCGCACCACTGATGGGCCAACGGGTTTGCGGGGCATGCTCGCGGTCGCTCGCCCTCCACGATTTGCGGAGTCCGCATGGAGCGGCCGCGTCCCCGCGGCCACCAGTGTTCGCGTGGCCGCGAACGATCCAGGGGCATGGCTCGGTAAAACCGTGGGCTACCACTGCGTGCAGGCGATGGGGATCCGTTGTCTCAGGTTCCCGAAGCACATGACGTCGCATCGCACGCATTTGGTGATGCTGTCCGCATTGTTTTCGGCCAGCTTGTTCGCCCAATTAGGGTCCGCGATCAGGCCGCGCCCGATGGCGACGAGATCCGCACGGCTCTCGCGCAGCGCCTCCTCGGCTCTCTCGGGCTTGTCGAGGTTCCCCACGGTGATCACCTTCGCGCCGAGTTGCATGAAGGGCGCTGCCAAATCGCCGGGCGCCTCTTTGCTGGAAGGGGACAGGTCGAGCACATCCACTCCGGCCGCAACCAGTTCCCGGGCGAACGCGAGACTCTCTTCCAGTCCATAACTGTCTGCTTGGACAGGAGTGTGCCGATAGAGCATCATCAATTCGGAACCCACCTCGTCCACTATGGCACGGACGATTTCGAGTCCCAATCGCATGCGGTTGTCGAGGCTCCCTCCGTATTCGTCAGAACGCCGGTTGTGGGCGGGTGAGAAGAAGCGATTCAACAGAAAGCCATGCGCTCCGTGCGGCTGCACGCCATCCATGCCCGCCGCCTGGCAGATGCGGGCCGCCCGACGGTAGTCGGCGACGATGGTCTGGATGTCGGCCAGCGACAGTTCGTTCAGATCGAGTTCCGCGTCGCGCGAGATGATGACGGGGAAGAGTTGAATGGCGGCCAGCGCGCCCTTGGCGTGGATGGCTTCGACGAGTGGAGTCAGGGTCTCGACGGTCAAGTCCTGGCCGAATCGCGGCGTGGCCGTCGCTTCGATGATCACTAGGCCCGGCCCCCCCTCGGCATGTTCGGAGTACCAGGCGATGCCATCTTCCCCGACGATGTTTCTGACCGTGACCATGGGTGGCATGACGACGCGGTTTTTCAACGACCACTGTCGGATCGCGAGCGTTTCGAAGAGGGGAGATAAAGCTGGATTCGTCATGTGCTAAAGTCCTCGTCTATGGGATCCCATGTGTGTGTCGCCTATGCAGCCAGCAAGGTAGTTCGCATATGGACTGGATGCAGTCCGCTGCGTTCCATCGGGCACTGTTTCAATATCTGCGCTGTTCGCAAGGCGCGGCGGTCGGGGGCGACACGCCCTCCAGGTCTTGCGGTGATGCATTTGCATGTCGCGTCAGCGACGGCCACCGTTTCCGGGCACGGAGAGCCGGGCGTTTCGTCCGGCGCCCCGTGCCCGGAAACTTTGATGTGGGGTCCGGGGAGTGCTTTGCATTCCCCGGCGGGGGTTTGGGGGCAGAGCCACCACATCCGTCCAGCCCACTCCTCATTGCAGGTCTGGCAGGATGCGTTCGCCTTTGGCCTGTTCGGCGGTCTTGTGGTAGGCGCCGAAGAAGTTGCTGTTGCAGTCGAGCCAGAGAGTGATGCGGCGGAGATCTTCAGGGGGCAACTTCACGCCGTGATGTCCCTTCTCCAGCAGTTTGAACAGTCTTGATCCATTGGCGCCGCAGCGACCGGCCAGGGATCGGCTCCCCTCGTTGCGTCGGATGGCACCATTGCCGCCGTGCCGCGCCCAGGCGTACTTGCGCAGGTTGTTGAAGGCTCGCGTCCAGTCGCCCCCACCGATTTTTGCATCGAGCTTGGGCGCTTTCTTGCTCTTGGCATGACAGGAGACGCAATGTCGGTCAAGCACTGGTTGGACGAGGCGCGGGAATGTCAGCGGATAGGAGCCGGACACTTCCGGCGTGATTGTCGAGGGCGTGCGTGCGATCGCTGCGGGCATGGCGTTGCGGGTGACCGGTGCTGCCTTGCGTTTGGGCTCGTGGCAGCCGAGGCAGGTGAGGCGTTCCCCTTCGTGAACGAATGCATCGCTGCGCATGTTCTGGACCATGAGCCCACGGCTGTCGAGTGCCTGGAAGTAGACGGGTACGTTGGCGGGCATCTCGAAATAGGCACTGCCATCGGGCTCCACGGGCACCGTTCCTAGCACTCCTCTGGCGAGCGACTGTGCGCCCGCCCCGATGTTGGGAAGATTGGCGGAAGGACTGGCCTTGGGGAAGAGCTGGACGATCCTCAGCGCGGTGATTTTCGTGCCTTTCGGCCACTCGAAATCGCTTTCGTAGACATTCATGATCGCGACCGTGCCCATCGGTTTTGTGGACGGGTATGTGGGCTTCGTCGTCATGCGGGCGATGATGGGGGGCTTGCGTCGGGGGCGCAGGGGAATAGGATCGATGACAGGTACTTCACTGCCGCCGTAGATCAGCTCGTGATTGCCGAATGCATCCACCAGGTAGATTCCGTGTCGATGGCCACCCCAATCAAAGGCGCAGAGGTAGTAGTCGTCGCTGAACGGCCAGGGATTGGCGTACATCCATAGCCCCCGCTGTTCTGCTTCGGGGAATGGATTTTCCGGCGTGATGCGTTTGAGCTGGCTCATGGAGTCGTCATCGTCAAGACGTTGGTCGATCAGGACGAGCGAGCCGTAGGACTGCCCGTGGTGGGGTGCGGCCACGGCGATGTACTTGTGCGATTCCGGGATGGCGCGGATGGACAGCTCCATCCAGGGGCGTGAGTGGCGTTTCACGGGGTAGTTTCCGTGGAAGCTTCGCGGGTCCCGTCCATCGGGAAAACAGAGCCAGATATGGTGTGCGATGTCGGAGTCCCGGTCCACGTAGTCCCAGCGCGAGAATGCGATCATGCCGTTGTTGTTCACGCTGGGGTGCCACTCGTTGGTTTCGTGATAGCTGAGCGTGTGTATGCCCGTGCCGTCGGGATTCATCGCGTGGAGCGTGTAGGTGGGGACGGGCCGGCCGTGGCAGCGTCCGTAGCCCCCGCGTCGTTCCGAGATGAAAGCGATGCGCCCGTCGGGCAGTTCGCAGGGATCGAAGTCGTTCCAGCTTCCCTCCGTGAGCTGGACTAAGCCAGTGCCGTCCGTGTTGATGCGGAAAAGGTGATAGCAACTCTCCGGGGTCCATTTGTTGAGATCGGGGTGCGCGGCTGTCCAGGCGAAGTAGAACTGTTTTGCGTCGTAGGTGAGTTCGAGGCTGATGAAGGCGCCATCCTCGAGCCGTTTCCCTTTCATGGGCCCATTTTCGACCACGGCGTCGGCGAGCAGATCCCTCGCCTCGGGTTCTTCTCCAAGGGCGTCGTCGAGGACGAACAGGCTGCCTCCAGGCTGGGCGTAGAAACCGAAGTATTGGTCGCACATATGGCTGCGCCGTGCGCGAAAGTGGGTGAGGAAGGCGATGCGCGTGAAGTTGAGGAGTGGGTTCTTGAAGGCGATCCGCCGCCGGATGCCCGTGGTTTTGTTGAAGAGCATCAGCCTTGCTCTCTCGTCGCTAACGGAAGTGTTCTTCACCTCTTGTTCGAGAGCTGCAAGGTCTGCGGACTCGGCAGTCAAGTCGGGCGAGTCGGGCATGCGGCGGAGGTCGTTGGCGAGTGCGCGTGTGCGTCGCAGCACGATATCCAGCGGATCCCGGTCCTGTTCCCAAATCAGCGCCTGTCGGTTGTGGGCCTGCTCCGCGAGCAATGCGAGGCGCTTCTTGTCGGGCCGATTCTTGAGCAGGCGTTTCAGATAGGCGTATTCCCTTGCGGAGTCCGCGCCTCGCGGGGGTGCCTTGGGCGCTCCCACTTTGCAGGCGAACAGCGTGCTTCCCCACTTGTTCTTGGGTTTGATCGTGAACGTCTCGCCCCGGGACACTTTCGCGCGGTAGATCGTCCAGTCGCGGTTCGCCCCACCGTCCTTGCCGAGCATGCGTCCGGCGAAGTGCCAGGCCGGCGTGCCTTCATTCTCTCGGAGCGTCGCGCTTTCTCCCAGCGCCAGGTAGATGGTCCCCGGTTCTTTCACCGTGCATGCGTAGGTGCCCGGCGTGCGGTGTTCGGTCCGCGTGTACTGTAGATTCTGGAGGAAGTCGGGTATTTGGGAGAACGCGTAGGCGCGGTTCGTGTGGATGAGAGCGCGTCGCCGCACCTTGGCGGAGACCAGCCATTTGCTGTCGGCGGGTACGATGTCCACAACCGCCTGGGTTGAGGCGGGCGGAGACTCCGGGGTGTGCGCCAGGAATTGAAGGTGGTCGAGCATGAGCACGTTGGTGATCTGCGCGGCCAGTTTGTGGTCCTCCCACTTCCAGACCAAACGGTTCTGGCGGTCGAACTCGACCAGATGGGGACCGGTTCCGTGCTTGCCATGCCCAAGCCAGTTGGTGCTGACGATGTTGCCGTTCGGAAGCAGATCGAAGCCGCTGAAGAAGTCGAGCCCGAGGTTGGGGTGCTTGTCCTTGCCACCGACCCGGAAGACGATCTCTCCCTTCCAGGTCCGCTCGATCACTTCGCAACCATTTCCCGTGCCCCCGAGGAGATTTCCGCTGGGCAGCTCAAGCACCGAGTAGCCCTTGTCCTTGAGCAGGATCGAGCGGACGATTTCCCCTTTGCGGGTGGCTTCGACGATGCGGCGTGGCTTGCTGGAGACGTGGACGAGATTTCCGTTTCGCAGTTCGCGCACCAGGCGGATGTTTTCCGTGCCCTTTTCCACCCAGGACCCACGGGGTCGCGATGCTGTGCCGTAGAGATGGAACTCAATGCCTTTTGCGGTGTTCGCGCCAAGGAGAAACTGCCCGTTTCGGAGCTTGCGAGCCGTGTTGATTCCCTTCAGCCCTCCCACGCGCCAGGCCAGGGGTCGGCCTGTGGGCAGATCATATTGCGCCGCGCCATCGCCATGGCTGACTAGCAACCGTCTGCCAGGTAGCACCTGTAGATCGCGCGATCCTGCCGGAATGTCGCGGCTCCAACTTTTGCCCGGTTCGAACTGGTCGATGTAGTGGAGCTTGTTGCGCTTGTTGTCGATGCAGACGAAGCGATGTCGTATGCCTGCGGAGTCCGCAGCGCGGACTCCGCAGGTAGAAAAAAGAATGAGTAGTGTGACAAACCGGGTCATG
>JAGLDW010000713.1 GCA_023145395.1 Lentisphaeria bacterium
TTCAGCAGGCAGTCCAAAGGCATCCCAGCCCATGGTGTGCAGGACGTTGAAGCCCTTCATGCGCTTGTAGCGGCAGAAGATGTCCGTGGCCGTGTAGCCCTCTGGATGCCCCACGTGCAAACCCGCGCCGCTGGGGTACGGAAACATGTCCAGCACGTAGAGCTTCTCGCGCTCCGCATCGAGATCAATGGCGGCGAAGGTCTTGTTCTCCAGCCAAAAGGCTTGCCACTTCGTCTCAATGCTCGCGGGATCGTAGGTTCCGGATCTCTTTGCCATGTCACTCGTCTCCAGGATTGCCACCATCCGCCCGAGCACCTGTGCCGGGACGTGTAGGTTTGTGGTTTTGCCATACTGTACCTCCCCCCACCCTCAAGAGCCACCACGCGGGATATGGTACCCCGTTGACGCTTCCCTGGCTGCCCACTAGAGTGCGGAGTGGCTTTTTTCAGAACTGCTGTGCAGGGAGATCGGGACGATGAGAATCGGACACTGGCAACTCGAATGCATCCCCGGCGATGTCCAGGCGAACACGAATGAAGTGGTCGAGCATCTCGAACTGGCCGCTAAAGCGGGCATCGAAGTGCTGAGCTTTCCCGAATCCATGCTCACTGGATACTACCGGACGGAGGAGCTAGCCCGCGCCAACAGCATTGAAACGAATGGCGCCGAGATTGCCGAACTGCTGGCCCGTACAGCCAGTCGCGATCTCACGTTCATGGTGGGCTACAACGAACGACGCGGGGAAGAACTGCGAAACACGGTGCTCGTGGCGCGCGCCGGCAAGATTCTCGGCACCTACAGCAAGGCCTTTCCCTGCTTCGGCTACTTCACACCGGGGCGGGATTTCCCGGTCTTCCAACACGACGATCTCATTTTCGGCGTGGTCATCTGCGCCGACGGCGGATACATCGAACCCACCCGCATCCTCGCTCTCAAAGGCGCGCGTGTGGTCTTCGCGCCCCACTACAACTACATCGCGGCGCAAGGGCTTCTCGATCACTTCGTGCGCGTCCGAAGCGACCACACGGCCAGGGCGCGCGAAAATGAAATCTGGTTTCTGCGGGGCAACAACGTCTGCTCCGGACGGGATGCTGGACTCGACACCGACGGTGTCGGCTACGGCGACAGCTACCTCGTCGATCCCACCGGCGAGATCATCGTGCGCGGACAACGCCACGTGGAGAATCTACTCTCCTTCGATCTGCCTACTCCGCTCGGATCGGCAACACGCCGGTCCCTAGTCAGCGCGCAGGCTCTAGGCGAACACCTGCTGGAAGTGGTGCGCGACCTGCCCGAGCACTGAGGGCTGGTGGTTCGCCCCGTCGCAGTGGCTCGGGACCTCCGGGACCGAGGGTGTTTCCGACTCAGCTCGCGGTCCGGGACGTCCCGCACCACCATCTGCCCCGCCTCCCGTGACGTGCCCGCCGCCCGAGTGTATAGTTGACTCCTACACCACCAGGAGCCATTTCATGAGCATTGAAGATCTCATCCAAAAGTTGGGCAGCCACCCGGTCCTGCTGCTATGCGCCCTTGCCTTCCCTGTCGCGACGGCGTTTCTTCTGCCGCGTCTGCACAAACCCGGGCAAGGCGAGACAGGCGTCTGGCGGTACCTGTACTCCATTCTGATCCACTACGCGACCTTCCCCGGCGTGCTTGCCTGTGTGCTTACAGGCTACCAGCTTTTCATCCAGCGAGGCAATCTCCTGTCCGTGAATCTACTCGTGTATTTCCTGCCGATCGGGGTCATGATGGCGACGCTGTTCCTGGTCACTCGTGCTGTGGATCTGGACCGCATTCCCGGTTTCGATCGACTATCGGGTTTTGTCACCACCATCGCCATCGCCTTCACAATCGCACTGGTGATTCTCAAGTTGCGCATCGGCCTGCTTTTCTTCAGTTCCATCTGGACCTTCCTTCTTCTTGCCGCCATTCTGTACGGTCTGTTCCGCGCGGGTCTGCGCACCATGGCTCGCGGCAAGCGAGGGAATCGCTGATGCGCGACGGCTCTGCACGCATCACGATCAAGTGGCTGACGGCTCTCTTCTATCGAGTCGATCGAAAAGTCGCCCACGCATTCGCCAGCAAGGACCCGAATTTATTCGAACTACGCGGTTCCTGCACGCGCTGCGGCGCCTGCTGCGAGTCGCCCATGATCACCGTGCCGCGGCTGATTTTCTTCGCGCGCAGTCTGCGAACGCTTTTTCTGGCCTGGCAGCGATGGGTCAACGGCATGGAGTTCGCACGCGAGGACCGCAAAACGCGCACCTTCGTGTTCACCTGCACGCACTACGACCCCGAGACACGGCTGTGCGACTCGTACAAGAGCCGTCCGGTCATGTGCCGAGAATACCCTCGTCTACTGCTCGAAGCACCCAACCCCGAATTTCTCGACGGCTGCGGATACCACGCCGTCTACGCGCAATCGGATGCCATGCGAGAGGCGCTGCGCAAGGAAACCAATCTTCCACCGGACAAACTTGCCGAACTCGAGCGAAAACTCCGTCTCGACACGCCGTCGGAATCCGGGGAGTCGCAAAGCCCATGACGCAGCCAATACAGGACCACGAGTCCATCCCGTTGTACAGCGTGGTCATCCCCGCCTACAACGAGGAGGACTACCTGCCTGGCACGCTCGACACCCTGGCAGACGCCATGGCGCAAGTGCCTCATCCTGGCGAAATCGTCGTCGCGGACAACAATAGCTCAGACTGCACTGCCGATGTGGCCAGGGAACGGGGCGCTCGCGTTGTGTTCGAGCCCGATAACCAGATTTCCAGAGCCCGAAACTGTGGCGCATCGGCAGCGCGTGGGCAATACCTGATCTTCGTGGACGCCGACACACGCGTGTCCGGCGCCCTGCTCTGCGCGGCCATCGAGGCGTTGCAGGGCGGCCAGGTCTGCGGGGGCGGCGCCCCAGTCGCCAGCAGCGACCCAGCCAGCCGCACCGTACGCCTATCCATGACATTCTGGAATTTCGTGGCACGCGCGCTGGGATGGGCCGCCGGCTCATTCGTCTACTGCCACCGTGAAGCCTGGAGCGACATCGGAGGATTCAGCCACGAACTCTACGCTTCGGAGGAACTGGACTTCTCCCGGCGCCTCAAGCGCTGGGGGCGGCCGCGCGGGATGCGCTTCCGCATCCTGTCCACGCCCGTGGACACCTCGCTGCGCAAGGCGGAATGGTTTACTGCGCGGCAGCTCCTGACTATGATGGGCCAGTACGCCTTCATGCCCTGGCGGCTCCGACAACGAAAACACTGCGAGCTCTGGTACACGAGACCCGATGCTCAAGACGAAAAACACAATGGGGACACAGCATGAGAAGCATGACTGGTTTCGGTCTCGGGACCGCGCACGACGACGGCATCACCGTCACGGTGGAAATCACCGCCGTGAACAGCAAGAAAAAAGGGGACACCCGCATCTCCCTGGCGCGGGAGTTCAGCTCCCTGGACCCCCAGCTCAAAACCCGCGTGCAAAAAAGCGTGCACCGTGGCACCCTCAATGTGAACGTGCAGATTGATCAATCCGACGAAGCCCGCGGCCAACGGGTCTGCATCGACCGCGACCTTGCGGCCGGACTCATTCGCGAACTGCGCGAGGTGGCGCAGGAGAACGGCATAGAAGAACGTCTGTCCGTGGCGGATCTGCTCGGCATGCCCGGCCTGATCATCGAGAACAACACCGCCAATCTCGAAATCATCCGACCGGTCGCTCTCCACGCACTCGAGAACGCGCTCGAAGCGCTCAATTCCATGCAGTGCACGGAAGGGGAGGCGCTGAAGAACGATTTGCTTCCCCGCTGTGCGGAACTGCGCCGCCTAGTCGCTGTGATCCAAGCAGGTACCGACCAGGCGTTGATGCACTACCGGGACCGCTTGATGGAACGCATCGCCGTGCTCGAGGTCAAGCTCGAACTGGATGATGACCGCCTAGCCCGCGAGGTTGCCTTCTGCGCGGAAAAAGCCGACATCAACGAGGAGACTGTGCGCCTTCAAAGTCATCTCGACCAGTTTGAAGCCCATCTCGGCGAGGGCGAAGACATTGGCCGATCCCTCGAGTTTCTCTGCCAGGAGATGGGGCGCGAGATCTCCACCCTCTGTGCCAAGACTCGCGAGACCTCCGTCTCCGAGGCTGGACTTGCCTTCCGAGCCGAGCTTGCCCGCCTCCGCGAACAGACGATGAACGTCGAGTAGCGAGGCCTGCACCGGAGCAGAGATCAAAAGGACACTTGTCTTCGCAGATTGAACCAACTGCGGACACCGCAAGCCAGAATGCCCCGCCCCCACCGGCCTTGTGCCGGT
>JAGLDW010000714.1 GCA_023145395.1 Lentisphaeria bacterium
CACGAGATGCATGTTTTGTACCTGGCCACTCAGTACTATCAGGTGGTGCTCGATCGCTTCTATTCTCTGAGCCCGGCCATTTGGGAAGCCCTGGAAGGGGCCAACAACTTCGTGACCCAGGAGACGGTCACCGCCTATTTGGTCAAGGTGGCCCGCGCGTCCACCCAGAAATCCCGCGCCTGGAGTGAGGTGGCCAAGCGCTACCAGAGCTTCGACAGGGCGGATCTGGCCTGGAAGGTGCTCGAACGCGCGTATACCTCTACTTATCTGGAATCTGTGCTTATCGCCCGGATGATGACGCAGATCATGGATCGCCTGGCACCCGACGAGGTGCCCCAGGTCGTGATCACCTTGGAAGACGTGCAGCGCCGTTACCGGGTCGCCTTGAGCGAGATGCGCAAAGTCTACAGTCAGATCACCGACGACATCACCGTCTTTGGTTTTCCGCCGGACTATGTGCCTTTCCCGACCTTGGACAATCGTCTGATCGACAACGCCTTCACGGTGCTTTACGCCTCGGCCATGGAGAAAGTGGAGTTCGCGGCGGGCCGGGAAGCGGTGGCCTTGGCGGACAACCGGGAGTTTGAAACCGACGCGGAGGCTTTCCAGCGGGAACTGGCCACCTTGCGCACCAGCTATCTGACCAAGCTGGGGAATGTCTGCGGTACCTTCATGGGCAGCGACGGCGGCGTTTATCCGGCCATCCCCGATTACGCCTATTTGAGCGAGCGGGCCAAGATGTTCGGCAATCCCTGCGGTCTGATGGGCAACGGCGATCTCTATGAGACCATGACCGGCGTGGAGCTGGCTCGCATCAACCTGGACGGCGTGATTCGCTCCCAGGAAGCGGCCGTCTCGCACATCGAGAATGAATTGCAACGGGTGACCGCTGTTTGCGGCGTCATTCAGGATACGGTGGACTTCGAGTATCGTCAGGCTGGCAAGCTCATCGCTTTGCGTACGGTCATTCGGACCACCGAACACGCCATGGCTCAGGCCCGCACCATTTGGGAGGCCACGCGAGATACGCTGATCACGGCCGTTTGCACCGTGGGGACTTCGACGGACTGCCCGATGGCGGTTTCCGTGGCCGCGAGCATCGGTGGCGCGGCGGCTATTTTTCTGACCGGCGAGAGTCTGGCGCGGGCGGCCATTGTGGCCATGGAGGGGGGCGTGGACGCCATTGAGCGCGAGACGGCCCGTTTCGTGGGCTTGCAGCAATGCGCCATGGAGGAAGTGGAGAGCCGCGCGCGGGTCATGGATATGGTCATCGACATGGAGCTTTTGAACGTGGACCTGCTTCGGGCCCAGTACGAGCTGCAGTTGTCCCTGTCCAAGGTGGATCGGGAACGCAACAACGCCACGGCTCTGTTGGGTGAGTGGAAAGAGTCCGAGCAGCTTCTGATTAATGTGGAAACGGCTCGCAACGATCCCAACGTGCGGATTTATCGCAACGACGCGATCATCAACGCGGACGCCGCCTTCAATGACGCTTTGGCAGAGGTCTATCGGACCACCAAGGTCTTTGAGTACTACACCTCGACCAGCTACGCGGACCGCGAGCAGTTGTTCCTCGTGCGCATGGTGCGGGCCGGTGACTTCAATCTGGAAAACTATTTGATCCAACTCGGGAATGCTTTTTCTTCCTTCGGCGAAGATTACGGCAACCCGGATACGCGGGTGGCGGTGCTTTCCTTGCGGGATGATATTTTGGCCATCCCGCGATTGGATGCGGCGGAACAACCTTTCACCGAAGGAGAGCGCCTGACCCAATTCCGGCAGAAGATCACGGACAACTCCATGCTGGATGAAAACGGCTACCTGGTTACGCCTTTTTCGACATCCTTCCAGCGTCTGAGTCCCTTAACCCGCAACCACAAGATTCTGTATATTGAAGCGGAGTTGGTGGGCGCCGGCGTGGGCGATTCGGTGGCGCGAGTTTACCTGAGGCAACAAGGAACCAGCACCATTCGCACGGTCGCGGATGAAAAGACCTTCTTCCAGTTCCCGCAAAGAACCGCGGTCGTCAACACCTTCTTCAACGGTCAAAGGCAGTTCGAGTCCCTGGTATACAAGAACTACCGTCTGCGGGACCGCCCCTTTGTGAACTCAGCCTGGGAAATGGTCTTCAATCAAAAGGACGAGTACGAAAACAAAGACGTAGATCTCTCCAGCATCGACGACGTACGTCTTTACGTCTACTACACCGACTTCACAGAACTGTGATGTGTCAGGGGGGGTAAACCACCCCCTCTGACAACAATAGTGGGACACTCGCC